>DUJC01000089.1:0-3705 GCA_013330015.1 Candidatus Poseidoniaceae archaeon
GCAATAGATGGCCACTGCGCAGTTGGCGGATATGGAATCTTTTCCTCCGTCTCGACTCGTTCACGTGCTGCTTTCATCTGCTTGTCCCACTTTGAATGGTTGGATACGCCAATAAGAAATAGTACAGAGCCGATCAAAATAAACAAGCAGCAAAATGGAATTGCGTCAAGGGTATCCTCAGCAATGAAGAGGGTTGTGAAAGGAACCGCTACCCCCAATGTAATGCCCGCTATCGACAATCTGTTGCTTGGTTTTTGAGAACGTATCTTGAGATAATTATTCAGTGGAGTTGAAGAAGTATTTTTTGCCATTCCATCACCTCTCTAAAATGCGAGGGCAGAGGAAGTCGATTCTTCCTCTGGCATGATTCAAACTTCTTGTTTTTGTGTTTAGATGTTGGCCCGATGACGATGATTGTCAACGTTTTTTTCCAAGCAAAGTATTGAGATAGAGAGAAGGTTTGCGTTGATTCATGGGGAGAGATGCACGAAGGGCACTTGGTCTTGTGTGCATCATGATGTTCGCTCCGCTCTCTGGATGTTTTGGGGAAGAAGGGGATGGTGGATTAATTGGAGAGAACGATGTTACTGTTACTCCTGAAACACTCATTGGTGGAATCTTCCAGGGTCTCACAATATCCGCTGACCGTGATCTCTCAGCCTTTGTTCCATATTTGATGATGAATCCTGACACTGGATTTGTTCAGAATTCAACTGTAGTGGATCTCAAAGCAGGCCAGAGTGTCTTGCTCACCGTTCTTGCACCACCCAGAACCGATACAGCTGTTGTTCTGCTCGGTGATTACGGGCGGGAAAACTGGCCAATCCGTGAACTCAACGAATCATGGAAAACGTGGTGGGAACGAGGAGGTTATGAGGGCAAGAGTTCCCAAGGAATCAAACGAATCGTCGGCGACAATGGAACACTGGATACTGTGCAAGTATCCGGTTCAAACGGCGGTGCTGTGACCCCTGTTCTTCTCTCCATTATGCGCCCAGAAGCCCCTGGTTTTTCAGAGGCGGAAGGTAGTCGCCACTCAACGGGAATGGTCGATGGTCGAACCGTTTTCAATTACATCAACGTGATGTCGGATGAGACGCCCGATCCAACAGATCTTGCCGACGGTGCCGTAGGTTATCTTGATCGTTGGGCTGGACAAGGAAATGCTGCATACGAAGACGCTGCCCAATATCTGATTCAAACGATGGAAAATTTTGGGCTTGAAGTAATCACGCAACGGTTCGTTTACGATTCACTGATGACAGGCTCTCAAAATCCGGAGGCGTACAACATCTGCGGATACCGTTGGGGTGAAGTTGATCGCGATAAATGGATGGTCTTTGGAGCTCATTTCGACATTGCACCTCCAATCAACGGCGGTATGCTCGACCCGCACATCTTTGGAAGAACGTACGGAACACGTGTCGGTGCCTACGATAATACAGCAGGTACAAGCATGGTTTTGACAGTAGCTGAAGCCATGGCGGACCACAGCACTCGAAATACAATGGTGTTCTGCTTGTGGTCAGGAGAAGAGGGTGGAAAGCGTGGTAGTGATTTCTGGACCGATTATTGGGTAAAAGAAGACAATCCGAACGTCGAGGTAACCAATTACGTCAATCTTGACATGGCTGGTGTGAACTGGCCTGGCGGTGGCGGTGCACCGTGTGGAGATGGACATGGTGGTGGTGAAGGAAATTGTGACCCTGAACCACAAGTCGACCCTGATGGTTATCCAAAGGATGAGGAAGTTTGGCCGATGCGTGTATACATCGGGCCAAGTCTTGATCACGATGTCATGAATCAACCAGGGATGGTAGGTTTGGCTATGTGGATTGGTTCAGATGCTATTGGTGTTGAAGAACAAATGTCACCACTACTCGGAGAAGGGTATGATGCGGAAACGTGGAAGGTTGACGATTGGATGGCCAAAGATCGTCCAGAAATTATTGTCTATGAAGATACGACTGCACGCTCAGATCACGCCACATTCCAAGACAACCTTGGAACCGTTACAATGGGATTCGGTGGGCTCGTCGATGGGTACTGGTGTTATCATCAAACATGCGATACAGTCGATGAGATGATCGATTGGATGGATACAACCGGGAAAGATTACGGTGAAGAGCAGAGTGGAACGAGTAATCTCGTTGATGCACTTGATACAATTACATGGTGGGCAACGTACTCGTTCTTCCATCTCGATGAAGACCCAATAAGGAATGCGTACTTGGACGAGTGATTGATTCATTTTTCTTTATTAAAGGCACACAAGTTATATGCAAACGGCGCGAGGCGCGAGTATGGAAGATGGTCAAACGCCCTTTGCGAATTGGGTCAAAACAAATGCCTCGACCGCAAATTTACTCTCAATTATCATGTTGATTTTTGCTGCATGGGCAGCAGTTGAAATCGTCACGAATGTTGTAGGAAACGAAATCCCGCCAGTGACAGGAACCGAACTTAATGATAGTGATCAGCGTATAAACGACGGGAAAATCATCGGATTGGGTGCTGTTGCCGGAACACTCGGCATTGTTTTGCAGCTCCTCATTTCACGAGAAGAATCTGAGACTACTGCTGAATCTGAACCTGAAGAAGACGAAGAAATCGACGAAGTTGTGGACATCATGATGGAAGATATTGAATCTGATGATGGCGAGGAATCAGAGGAAGAACAAGAGATATCTGAAGACGAAATTGTCGAAGAAGATTCAACCGACGATGGGGATAGCCTTGAAGAGGAAGACCAAGTCGTTGAAGACGAAGCCGAGGGAGATCTTGAAGAAGAAGCCCCTGAAGAAGAGGAAAAAACTCCTGTCAAGAAAAAGAAGTTTTGAGGTGAAGAAAAATGTGGGAACATCGAGCAGTATCGCATAAACAATTCAAAGAAAGTGGAAGAATTACACCAACTGAGACTTATGTTCAGCTGATGGATAAAGTCGAAGATGCCGTCAAGGAAGCACAAAAGATGCCATTTGATCATGAAGAATTCCTCAAGTATATTCCAACACAAGGGCCTTGGGAACCTATTCACGAAACAGATGACACAAAAGGAGACCCCCGTACACGATACATCGGCCCTGGTCGCCCAAAGTTGCTCAACACCAACCTCTTCCTAGGTTCGACTTGGATTGAATCTGAACGATTCAAGTTTGAACGTCGAATCAGCACGCTATCTGACTTTCTCAAGCAAAAGACCGTTGTCAATGCAAACATGTGGACGCCAAAGCAGCTCGTCACCACACAGACATTCTTTTTCTGTTCAACAGGCGACGAAGAGCGATTGGGCGGTTCCATGCTCACTGGTGAAACCGTCGCAGGTGGCCACCCATTCCTAGGTGATGGTGGCGAGGAAGATGGTGTTGCTGAGTGGGAACCAATCCTATGGGGTCTCGGACACCGTGGTGTTGTACCAGACTCAGATCCACAAGACAAAGTCTACTATCCTTCGTTGATGCACCGTGGTGTAGCGTTCAACAACCGCCTTGGATGGATTCGATACTCTCCTGCTGGATTTGGTAAGGATGCAAGTGGTTATCTCATGACCAAGCCTACGACATGGATTCACCCAGCCGTAGATGGTAACCGAGACACTGCTACTGCATTCAATCTCTTAGTGAACTTGCCAGACCGACGTATCTCTTTCGGTGAAGAAGGAATCACTGACGTCTTCCTCACCACTGGTAAGACCTCGTTGTACAC
>DUJC01000089.1:4051-5591 GCA_013330015.1 Candidatus Poseidoniaceae archaeon
GATGTCCTCTTCGACCGTTCGACAAATGTTCGGCGCAGGATCTGAAATGGTTCCTCTTGAATTCCATTGCATCGAGCCAGGTCTTGATGAGTGGATCAAAAACGCAAGCGATGAAGACAAGTACGCTCGTCTGTTCGAAGTCACTGCTTGTCTCGGCTACCTCCTGACCGATCCAAAGGTTGGCTCACTTGGTGGCGCTGCAAAGCGTCGACGACTGTTGCTCTACCCGCACGACCAAGGAAACCTCTTGACGTGTGTGAACGCAAGCCAAGTTGCTGACCACGCATTGAAGTCGAACTACGCTGCTACAGTCTTCACTAAGCTTGACCAAGCGGACTTCATGAACCGTGTTGCTCGTCGATACAAGGCATACGCTGATCTCGTTACTGCAAGCGACTTCGCTAAGGGTGCTCGCTGGATCAGTCAAGCAATGATCGAGGGCGACAAGATTCTCGGACCAAACGTCCACTCGATCCTCGCAGTACGTGGATACGATATTCTCAACCTCGATGAGTACATGGAATCCTTCAACGATGTTTCCGCTGCTCCTGAGCGATTGATTCGACGTGTTGTCCAATCTGTTGCTACAAATGCACTCAAGACATTGTTCCCAATGGACATGCTTGGAGAAACCAGCGGCGCACAGCCATTCTCACACATCTTTGCACCAGCAGGTAGCAGTGAACAGGCGCTTGTCTACTACACGGACATTCGATTCCTCGTTCCAACATCCATTGACAAGCTACGTATGATTACAGGTGCTCGTGGAGCAGACCGTGGACGAATGCGAGAAGCTTACGGTCAAATGACCGGGGCTGACCCGATGACTGGACTCTCCATCATCGATCTGTGTCTACCATTCCTTGCTGACATGGGAGATGAGTCGTGGCAGACAGGAACCGGCCTTAACGAAGACGAAATTATTGTTGAAGTCACAATGGCTGTCAACCCTGCAATCGTCTGGAAGAATTTGTTGGAACCAACAACAAACGAAGTCTTTGACCTACCAAAGGGTAAGAAAGGGACTTCCGCCAACGTTTGGGGTGATATGTTCATGGGCAATGAGCCGCTTCACGAGAAGATGGCTAAGGATGGACAAGGACACTATCTCAACCTCCTCCGATTGTGTTACCATTGGAGTCACGATAAGTCCAAGGAAATCCACGGTCTCTGATCACACTAGATTGGATAACCAAATGACGAGTGTCATTGCTGACCAACCTCCGGTTAGGAAGTAGATAGGTATTGGTGAAAGGAACACCAAGAACAGTGCAAGCCAAACATTGCTGTTCCAATCCTTGACTTTCAATCCGTCAAGCGGACCAAATGGTATCATGTTGAAGAGCCCTAGGCCGATATTGGCGTACAACCACCATCGAACGATATCGTAAACCATGGCCTGCCAAATGATTGAACTCCCGTCGATGTGTTGTTGGCCTGCAAATTCAGCTGCTCCTGTAAGCATGAACAAGAGGACACCTAGCGGTATTCCGATGATGAATAGGCCAAGATTGACCAGCGGTCCTGCAATGGCAATGTG
>DUJC01000089.1:6010-8542 GCA_013330015.1 Candidatus Poseidoniaceae archaeon
ATAACTCCAAATTGAAGGCCTTTTGGATCCGCACGAAATTCAGCCCAACAGCCATTTTTCTTGGCGACAATCTTGTGGCCAATTTCATGAAGAACGAAAGCTGGACCAATAGCAATGAGGACCAATGGCATGGTAACCAATACGTTGATCATCCATCGACTTAGGCCGAACTCGGAAATTCCACCAAGACCTCTCCCCCCAAACATGAGGCCAAGTGCAAGAGTAAACGCTGTGGTGGCATACAGAAGATGTCGCTTTTCTTCATCACTAAAGTGCCAAATGCTGCCTTTGTGTAGCGTTGGTTGGGTTTGCGACATCACACGGAAAAAATTGTTGATGGGAGAAGACCCTCTCGGTTGTTGCCCTGCGTGTACACGGTGAATTTTTTGTTGCGACCCGTAGAACGGGTTTGATTCGAGAATGTCTGCACGTGGGTCTCGAACCATGGCTGTCTCAAATCATGGTCTTCTTTCAATCCTCGCTCGCGATGTACGAGAGTTCATGTGTTTGAACAATTAGGCATCGATGAGCACCATGTCGATGCCTAGGCGAGCGATGAAAGACATGGGCCTCCAAGCCTGTTGTCTATGGTGCGATGAACCTGATGAAGCAGGAAGTTCGAGATGCACCAAGTGTATTGCTTCTCACAAAAGAGTGCGAGACGAGATCGCAAAGGCCCCACCCGAGGATGCATTTTACCAGTTTGCAAAGGAATTGCTCGCCATGGCTGTAGCACCTCATCGTCACGATAACGATCCGGTACATGGTAAAGTATTGGAAGAACAGCAAAGGCTTGCTGGACAGTACATTCCGAAAGGTGCTGAACAAACCGAACGGGATGTTTTGGAAGTATTTCAACATCAGAAAAATACTGAGAAACCAAACGTCATTCAAAACATCGCGAACAAGAACCCATGGAAAGAGAAACCACCAGAACCGGAGCTCGCACGAAGGATTGGTACAGATACCTGGAGTAAGGAGTCAATCGATACAAATCAGTACCATGCAGGAAGAACAATTCCAAGCAAAGATATTGTACCAGTAGACCGTTCTGACCGGGCTGGAGAAGATGTTGAAATGGTTACACGTACCAACATTAAGGCTGAAAATACGGGCGTTGATAAAGAGATTCTCGAAATCCTCGAAAATGAGGAATTGCACCAAAGGAAGGTGAAGAAAGATGCTTGGGATTCCACAGTTTCTGATGTTCTTGATCTTCTTAGTGATGAAGATTGATTATAAAATAATTGTTTTATGATTGTATTAATTGTTGTTCAAATAATTAATTAGTGAGTTGATAGGTCACTCGTTGTATACCCTTCCCCTTCGATTTTTTCCCGATAAACTCAATTCCTTTGATCTCTGAAATGTTACGGACGTGTGTTCCAGCACATGGACAAAGATCCTGTTTGTCACCGATTGTAACGACTCTTAAATCATCGATGAATGAGGGTAGGAGGTCCATGTTTGTTCGTTCTTGAGGCATGATTGAATTTACCTCATCTCGTGTCATTTGAGAGTCGGTCACATCCAAACCGAGCAGGATTTTCTCATTGACTGCTGACTGTAACTCAAACAACATGTCTTCTGTGAATTGAATTGGTTTGAAGTCGATACGAGATTTTTCTGTGTGGATCTGATTACCAACGGTTCGGACTCCATCGAACATCTCGTAAGCGATTCCACTAACAAGATGTTGGGCGGTGTGCATTTTCATGTGTGAATAGCGTCGTTCGAAATCAATAGTACCTGTTACTTCATCTCCAATTTCAAGTTCAAATGTATCTTCGACCGTATGATGGATAGCATCTCGACCTCGAACCTCAATGACGTTCATTTCACCATTTGGTCCACTAATTGTACCAAGATCCCAGTTCTGACCTCCTCCGAGTGGGTAAAACAAAGTCTGATCAAGAATGATTTTGTTGTCTTCAATCGCGATGACCTCTGCAGTGAATTCTTCTAGATACGCTGCTTCAATTGATTCAAGATAGAGTTTCTTCGTTATCATTTCGTATCACTCCACAATTTCATTCCTGTCTGAAAACGTACACTGCAATCCCATAATGCATGGTTTACTGGTAACATCGTCGAAATAATTTCGATAACCTTCCGATTGGTTGTTGTATGGTCTCCCTGGTACCAAGATTCTGATAACCCATCATGCCGATCGATTCTGTAAATTGCGTTGCTAAAATCGGAAGTTTTTGATTGTAAATGTACATACCCAACGGCTTCCTCTCGATCCACATGGTATTTGCTTGATACCTCAGAGATGTTGTGTGGTTTCGCCCAAGGAATCCAAGTATCTTGTGTTGTATCAATCACTTTATCGTATTCAAATACTCCATTTTGTTGTCCTCCTCCAATAAGTTCGACAAAGAAACCTTTGCTATCTTGGATTGAAGAGACTACCCGTGTACGATGAAGATATTCTACACCCAATCTTGCCAGTTCTATACTCATACCCTTCATTATCCATTCATGACGAAATGAATTATTTGAACCTTCAAAATTTTGATCAGTTGAAAA
>DUJC01000107.1 GCA_013330015.1 Candidatus Poseidoniaceae archaeon
TCCGATGAAATGGCTCATTATGCTACAGATTGCTGGGATGTTGAAATTGAAGGTTCATATGGTTGGGTCGAATGTGTTGGTATTGCGCATCGAGGATGTTACGACCTAGAAGCCCACGAGAAAGCCACAGGAAAAACACTCCGTGCTCGCCGAGAATTTGATGAGCCAAGGGTTCTGGAAATCGATGGCTGGACCATCGATGGTGGAAAAGCGGGACCAGCATTTCGAGGTGATGCTGGGCAGGTCAAGTCCATCGTTGAGACCTTTGAGGCTGATGTCGCTTTCCCAACGGAAGTCACACTCTCTGATGGGCGTACTCTGATCGTTGAAGCAGAGCACGTAAAGCGTGTTCAGAACACAGTAAAGGAAACGGGTGAATGGTTTATTCCTCACGTTGTTGAACCAGCATTTGGAATCGACCGTATTCTTTGGCATGTTTTAGATCACGCCTATTTAGAAACGGAGAAGAGTGGAGAACCCTATCGTATGCTGCAATTGTCTGACTCCATCGCACCGATAGACGTCGCCATTCTTCCTCTCTTTGAGAAAGATGGCATGGACGATGTGGCAAAGGCCATTCATCAACGCTGTTGCCAGACATTCGGTATCGTATCACTCTACGATGGGAGTGGATCGATTGGGAAGCGCTACGCCCGCGCTGATGAGGTAGGTGTTCCTCTCTGTGTAACGATTGACCATCAATCCATTGAGGACGGTACAGTAACAATTCGTCAACGAGACGATGGTTCACAATCACGAGTTCCCATCGACGAACTCCCGTTCTTCTGAGCGAAGAAACATCTTCAAGAACCGTCGCTATGTTGTAAAACTATGAGCGGTGCTTTTGATTGGACTGAGCGGCATCGCCCTACTTCTGAACACCAGTTGGAAGGGAACGAAAGCCAACGACGCAAGATTCGTGATTGGCTTGATGGATGGGTCAAAGGACAGCCTAAGAAGAAGGGAATTCTTTTGGTTGGCCCCCCTGGTGTAGGTAAGACGACCGTTGCACGAGCCATTGCTCAGGATATGGGTTGGACGGTCATTGAATTGAATGCAAGTGACACGAGAAATGCCGTAGCGATTCGTAAAGCTGCAACCCAATCATCGACACATCGTTCACTGTTTCACGACCCATCCAAACCTCAACAGCGTACACTGATCCTCCTCGATGAGGTCGATCACATTGGAGGTGGCCTTCGGGCTGTGAGTGAGGACCGTATACGCAAGGGTATCGAAGACGATGAATCGGTTACTCTGTCAGGAGATTCTGGAGGAAAGGCGGAATTGCTCCGTCTTCTGGAAGCGACGAAACAGCCCGTCATCCTTGCTTGCAACGATATCATGGGACTTTGGGGGCGTTCATCTACGTGGCGCAACACGAAGGATCGTTTTACACGCCATCTGATAACCATCACATTTGATCGAGTCTCAGATGAAGCATTGCGAAGAATTGCCCGGCGTGTTCTTCGTGAAGAAGACATCGACCACACGAACGATGCCATCGATGTGCTTGTCAATGGAAATCATGGTGATTTACGGGCACTAGTACGAGACCTACAGGTACTTTCATCAGGAGGTCTCAAGAAACTCAATCCTGAAATGGTTCGCGAACACCTCGCAGCGGGTGTGCGCGATATGACCACAGAAGTGTTTCCTGGAATGGAGTCTTTGTATCGTTCTGAGGTAGCCAATGATGCTGTGAAAATTGGTCGAAGTATCGACAAGCAACCTTCCGATTTGATGAATTGGGTGCACTGGAACAACGCATCTCTGTTCGATGAAGTTGCCATGAGGCGAGGTTCAAAGGCATTAATTCTCGCTGACCGTTCCGTTGAGAGCCGTTATCGCGACCTTGCCCATCACTCCTCCTACTGGACTTTGCACTTGTCCTCCTTATCTGCTAGTGTTGCGAACAACACGCCATTACCGTCTCGAATTTATCCAAGTTATCCAAATTACTTGAGGCGGTCTGGGTCTTGGGCGCGTCCGGCTATCATCAATCATCTCGCTGATTTATCAAAAACCAGCAAATCAACAGTAAGGAGGGAATTCATGCCGCTGTTAAGTGCGCTACACCAAGAAAACCCAGTGTTCGGCGATCCAAACCGTTTCGAGGTGTCACTTGCCTTGGGATTGAGCGCTGATGAGCACGTTGCATTGTGCAATTTACCAGTCTCTCGTAAATCCACAAAGGCATTGATTCAAGCATACGAACTGGCGGAAGAGAAGTGGAAAGACCCAGTAATCGACTCTGTCCTGGAGGAGTTTCACGACGAAGAATTGAGTCCAGAGCCTGAGGTTGAACCCGAACCTGAAGTAAAGAGAGACTCAGCCCAACGGACCTTGTTCTGATTCATCATGAGGCTCCCTTGAAATCATCCGCTTAAGTCGTGCAAGTGCGCCTCGAGGTGCTTGGTCTTTGGATTCAGAACGCCATGTGTGAGGATGCAAGAGAATTACCGCAGTTAGGAGTTCAAGACGACCAAACCACATGAGAATAGACGTTAGCAACAATGCTCCTGAGTTGAGTCCTGCCCAGGTTTCTGTTGGTCCATAATTTCCAATCGTGGGTCCAGTGTTTCCTAAACTTGATGCGACTAAGGCCAGAATGGATTCAAAATCTTCCCCTGGAACAATGAACGCTAGCAAAATTGAGGAGATTGCAAACAATCCGATCCAAACGAACAACATACCAACAATGAGTCCGAGTTGTTGATTACCTACAACTTCTCCATTCATTCGAATGGTCTGAACCTTTCTTGGTTGTGCAATTCGAATTAGTTCGCGCATGGCAACTTTGAATGCGAGATTAATACGAAGAAGTTTCAATCCACCGCTTGTGCTTCCGGCTGATGCACCTACAATCATCAGAACGAAGAGGAAGAGATGTGTAACAACCGGCCACTGCATATAATCGGTTGACGTATACCCTGTTGATGTACCAAGAGATACAACATGGAACAATGAATCGATGAACGAATCGGTGGTTGTGTAGTCACGGGTTGCCAGGAGGGCGATGGTGATGAATAGGAATGTTGTGAGAATATAGACAAGATAATTCCTGAATTCTTCATCTTGTGTTGCCTTTCGGAATTGACCTTCACGAATGAACCACAACAAGGTGAAATTGATTCCACCAATAAACATGAACAAGATGATGATCAATTCAACCGTGTACGATTCAAAATGGCCAATGCTCGCATCGTAGGTTGAGAATCCACCTGTCGGCATCGTCGTCAATGCGTGATTGACAGAATCAAACCAATCCATTCCGCCAATGGTCCACAGCAATCCAAATTCAAGGAGCGTAAGTGCAAGATAGAGGCCCCAAAGGGCCAGGGCTGTTTCCTGTAGTTTAGGCTTCAATCGCGACAACGACGGTCCAGTCAATTCAGCTCGAGCAAGCGCCATGCCTCCACCAATAACGCGGGACAAAATCATCATTCCAAGCATGATGATACCCATTCCACCAAACCATTGCGTCAGTGATCGCCAAAACAAGAGTCCACGTGGTTGTGAGTTGATGCAATCCATACCGGGCAAGCAATTTGGGCTCATCGATGTGGAAATGACGGTTGCTCCAGTCGTTGAAAATCCGGACATGGATTCGAACCATGCATTAACTGCCCCCCGGGCAATGTCAGCAAACGATGAGCCATCTGTGAATGGTCCGTGGAACATCCCTCCAAGCCAATACGGCAATGCTCCGATGAATACTGCAAGAGGCCACACGAGAGCAACAGCTGCGAAGGCTTCACGATCTCGTAACCGCATGTGTGTGTTTCGTTTTGTTCCAAATCGAAGCATCATTGAACCGATGAACAGAGAAAGACCTGCTGGAATCGAAAAGGCTCTGAAGGCGAGTTCCCAATTGTCAAGGTAGCCTGTTGCGACCACACAGAGCAACAAGGGAATTGTTAACGCCACAAGCGTCCATCCCAAAATGAGGTTGAGTACGTCAAACCGCATGTTCACACCTTGAATCGCTTCTCAAGATCTGCGACTCGATCTGGTCGGCAGAAGAGGATGAGCCTATCACCCTCAACAATGGTTTTCTCGCGAGCAGGTCGAAGCGTTTCCCAAAATCCTGCAGTGTTCCTTCGTTGAATGAAGGCGATACGTGACCATTCAGGTAGGCCTGAATTGCCAACTTTTTTACCAGCAAATTTTGATTCCTTTGCAACGGTCTGACTGATTCCAACAACGTCAGGAATGTTGGAAAGAATCGCATAGGCTCCAGATGCTTTTGTATGGATGTGTGCAAGGATATTGTCGACTGCAACACGCTTAATGTCGACTGCAAAGGTAATTCCCATTCGTTGTGTAACGGTAACCAAGTCCGAATCTTTGAGAATTAATCCTGTGCGAGTTACGCCCATGTCGTTTGCGAGAAGTGCTGCAGCAATGGATACGTGATCGTCTTCAAGAGCTGCAATCGCAATATGGTGTTCTTTGATTCCAATCTCAGTCAGAATGTTTCGATCAAGAAAATCTCCGTGAATGACGTCAAGATTTGCATGAGCCCCAATATCCGAACCTGAAAGATTGTTGGCAATACTTAGATTTCGTTCGATCACTGTCACGTACGCACCATTTCGAAGCCAATTTTCAGCGATACGGCGACCCACATTCGTTGCTCCGATGATGGCAACGCGTGGCTGAGCAGGGAAATCAATGGATTCGTGGCCGAATGCCGTCAGAATTCGGCTGAATGAGCCTAGCCCACTGGTTGCAACAGCGATTCGATCTTTCGGCATCAAAGTGAAATCTTTGTTTGGAACGGTACTCGGTTCACCATCTCGTTTTACACCTACAATGAGGGGCAATCCTCCCTCGATTCCAAGACTTGCCTCTGCAAGTGTTTGGTAGATGACTTGTTCAGCTTCTTTTGTGACATTCAGTTCAATGATGAAGGCTTCATGACCAAACGGAATCACTTCTTCAATAGCCGATGAACGAAGACCTGTAGCCAATCTCTGGATGGCTCCATCGACTGGGTCAATGGCATAATCAACTGCGGCCCATCGTGAAAGATGACCCTGCTGATGTTCATGGACATAGTTCCTGTTTCGAAATCGTCCTATCGAGAGCAAATTTTGTTTGATTGAGACTCCATTTTGTCGTTTATATTCATCTTCTGCAAGTGCACAAGCAATGAGATTACGGTCGTCCGAGTCCGTGACAGCAACGAAAACAGTTGCATCCCCGATACCAGCTTCTTGCAGTGCTTCTCGAGACGTGATGTCACCATGAATCACCAAAGCGTCCAATGACTGAGCATTCTTGACCGCTCTTGAATCGTTGTCAATCAAGACAACATCCATTGTTTCCGCACGCATGGCTCGAGCCAATTCTGAGCCAACTCGACCAGCACCTCCGATAATCACACGCATTGTTCATCACCTTAACTGTAGACTGGGAATTTGCCACCGCCATAACTCACGGGTCCTTCGAGTGCAAAGACTCGTTCTCTAATAATTCTGCAATCAACATATCCTTTGTCTCGACAATCGTCGTCTTTATCTGAGTAAGAAAGTGGGCGGTAATAGGCATTGATGTAGGTTCCATCTCTGTTAGGATCGGGCTGTTCCACCCAATCAATTAACGCAGATGCAGTATGAAGAAGCCACTTGTTGTTTGTTACATCAACGGATGCTTCGATGTAGCAACTATCCAATTCGATGTTGTTTTGTTCGCACCATTCCGTAGACATTGGAAGTTGGATGTATCCCCATGCGTGTGCCTCCCATTTGGTGTAGGATTGACTTGATAGGATTCCGAACACGTACCAGCCAGGGATACCTTTCGCTCGAAGCAAACTCAAGAATGCGTTGGTTTGTTCATCGCAATCACCTTGGCCGGCGGCGAGGCACTCAGGCCCACTTAGAGCAGCTGAACCTGAACTTGGGTCGGTGTAATAGACGATGTTCTCTCGAATATAATCAAAGGCAGCCTTTGCAAATTTGAATGCATTCTGATTGCCATCTGGTAAATTTGAGTCAATGGCAGATACAGCGGCAATAACCGTTGCTCCAGTTGCATCGATGGCGTAATCTGGACGATTCTTGTTGTACCAACGAATGGCCGTAAAATCATCAACTCGTTCGCCACTTCCACGGTTTTCAAAATCATCGAAGGTACCGCTGTTTTGTTCCAGCATTCCTGATGTAAAACCAGGAACTCGAGGATCAACTCCCTCGTCAGCGTCGGACCACCACGTATACGATTTCGAACTGATGGTCACTAGGTACTCAAACGATGTATCTTGATTTGGCCCCAAGTTGATGGTCACCTTAACACACGGCCCTCCGATGCAGTACTGACTTCCACTTCCTGATGTACCAGGCCACCACACTTTGTGACCATTTGCAGTTGTAATCGCTTCTGCATAGGAACGTATCGCAGTACTTTCAAGAGGGATGTTGATGGATTGACCGTCGATTCGTAATTCAATCGAGATTACATCTTGGATTTTCTGATTTGGCAAATCAGGCGTTCCATCTGTATACACGTACATTGAGTTGCTATCTTCGAGTGCGTAAATATCTGGAGAAATTGGTAATGTTTCATTGAAGTATTCGCTCATGTCATCGTCCGTATTTTCGAACGATACGATGCGATTGAGTGT
>DUJC01000156.1:0-5082 GCA_013330015.1 Candidatus Poseidoniaceae archaeon
GTAACATGGACGGTGGGGAATCAGCAACCCATGACGCATCTCACGATGCACTTCCATTCCGACTAAATGATGTCAAAGTTGAACCGAAGTTCTTCGATTTCCATCCACTCATACCACAAATCCGTCAAGAGCTGATGTTCCAGTTGAAATTGATTCGTATCGATTGGAACCCACAATTTACGATTGCAATACTGTCAGCAGTACTTGCAATTGTTCTCGGCGCCCTCAATGCGGATATCTTTGATGGAGGGAATGCGAAGGTTGCAGGTTTGGAAGGTCTTCAAATCGCTGGAAGTACGGCCTACTTCCAGATGGTTATCTCTATGCTCATTTGGGGATGGTTCCTATTCATGCTCATCCAAATGTTCCCAATTATGCGGACACATACGATCACATTGCTGATGATTTGGGCAGGATTAGGAATTGCTCAGGTTTTCTTCCACTCAACGAACAAGAACTTCCCTGTTGGACTTTCGCTTTCAGATATGATGGGAGGGTTCCTCATCACGTTAGTGTGCATTTTCTTCCTCTACTTCTTCATCAAAGCAGTGCGTGAAACAAGAGACCTCCATGTTGAGACACTCCACTTACACGAAGATGTTCGGGTGATGGAAGAATCAATGCTTGAGCATTCTCTGCGCGGTTGGGTCTTTATTTGCGGAACTTGGGCTATTTTAGCCATGCTCAGCGCTTGGACTGGAGCACAATACATCGCTGAACGCACGGGATCACGAACATGGGCTTTGACGTTGCATATTCTTTTCTCGATTTTGACGATTCCACTACTTGTGTGGACTGTTTGGTTCCCGCAGAGAATGCTTGGCAGTGAAGCACGTGTCCGAACGAGGGCAGCTGTTTCTGCAGACGAGGATCTCATGAACAAAGCAAAGATTCTGGAAGTCTCACCCGATCAGGAGGCATGGTGATGGATTTAGCAAAACTTCGCGAAGATTTCCCAGCATTGTGTGAGGACCAACCTGTTGCCTATCTTGACAATGCATGCGTTACTTTACGTCCACACTCCGTCATCAATGCGATTTCAGACTACTACACGAAAACGCCAGGCTGCGGAGGCCGTTCAGTTCACCGATTTGGCACAACTGTTTCGAAAACCATTGCACATTCAAGGAGAACACTTGGTCAGTTTTTCAACGCACCATCCGTCAATGAAATCGTCTTCACACGCAATGCAACCCATAGCCTCAATCAAGTCGCAAAGGGATTGTCATGGGAAAAAGGGGATGTTGTTCTGACAACAGATAGAGAGCACAACTCGAATCTTGTCCCTTGGCTCCAACTGGAAGAAGAACAAGGAATCGACCATCGTGTCGTGACTTCGAACCTGGACAACACATTCGATATCGAAGCGTTTGAAGACATGTGCGCAGATGCAGGTAGTAAGTTGCGAATGGTTTCTGTCAGCCAAGTTGGCAATCTTGATGGAATCGAAACTCCAATTCGGGAAATCACAAAAATAGCGAAAGATTTCGGCGCTCTTGTATGCGTTGACGGTGCCCAATCTGCTCCACACATGCCGGTCGATGTGCAAGAGATGGACATAGATTTCTTTGCATTTTCAATTCACAAAATGCTCGGCCCGTCAGGGATGGGAGGTCTTTGGGGCAGAGAAGAGTTGCTTAATTCCATGCGCACCATCCAATCTGGAGGACAGACGGTCAAGACGTCACACTACGATGGTGTCGAATGGGCCAAAACACCTTCCAAATTTGAAGGCGGCCTCGGCCATTTTGCAGGCATGATGGCAACAGGAGCAGCCATTGATTACCTCACAAGTCTCGATATGGAACAAATACACGAGCATGAAATCCATCTGAACAGAATTATGTCAAATGGAGTCAAAGATTTGGATGGTGTTTCAATCATTGGTCCAGAGGATGCATCCCAGCGTGGCGGAATTTGTTCATTGCTTCTTGATGAGAAGCTTCCTGCGCACGACATCGCATTGCTTCTTGACGAAGTCTCTGGCGTTATGGTACGATCGGGACAACATTGTGTTCATTCTTGGTTTAATGATAGAGGATACAATGGCTCATTAAGGGCCTCTGCTTATTTCTACAACACTGAGGAAGACGTGAAGCGGTTTGTCGATACGTTTTCAGAAGCAGTTCAAGCATTTCAGTGAGGGGCCGTCGTGACAGGAAATCATGATGCAGGTTCAAAGGACGAGGGCCTACCTCCACAACTGGAAAAGGATCTTGAAATCGTTCGACGCATCGTGAGTGTCGCTACCGCTGCACTTCTCATATTGGTAGCAGGCTTTGCCTACAACATCATTGCAGGTGATGGACTGACATTCGTTAAACCGAGCGATGCTCTGATTGAATCTGAACAAACCTACAGAGAACTCATTAACCTTCCAGGCGGTTATTCCGGGTCTGGAGTCAATGTGTGCATTGTTGACACAGGAATGGAATTGAATCACCCTGATTTGGAAGGTTTTGATGTAGCAGGTTGGGTTGATATTGTTCAAGGTAAATCCAATCCATACGACGATCATGGACATGGAACGAACATGGCAGGCATACTCGTGGCAAATGGCTGGATCAACGGAATCGCAAAAGATGTCAATCTCTATGTTGCCAAAGCATTGCTTGCAAATGGGTCTGGATACGAAGAAGATGTCGTTGCAGGAATCGATTGGTGCATAGGTCAAAACGTAAGCATCATCTCTCTTTCATTGGGTGGAGGGCAAGATTTGTTGCCATTGCCTGGTTCCAGCGGCAGGACCATCGAAGACTCAGTGAACGATGCTACTGCGCGTGGAATATTTGTTGTCGCAGCTGCCGGTAATGATGGTGGTGAAAATGACGATGGAGATGTCGCATCACCAGGGAGTGAACGCAGAGTCATTTGCGTCGGCGGAGTGACACTGTCTGGAGAACACTGGGCAAAATCTTCAACCGGCAACAATGGATTCAGTGCTCTTCCATTCAAGCTTCCCCGTGGCGATCCTGACAAAAAACCTGAATTGGTTGCACCGGCAAAAGAAGTCCCAGTACTCAACCATCAGGGGACATGGTCAGCATCCAGTGGAACAAGTGCTGCTACCGTTTACGTGACTGGAGCCATCGCTTTGTTGCTTGAAGCCCAGCCACAGTTGGCCAGCGACGGGACATCCGGTGATGTTTCAACCATAGATGAGGTCAAAGACTGGATTATGCAATCCGTTCAACCACAGGATGGGCAGACCGATCACGATGACGACTATGGATATGGTTTGCTCGATATTGATGCTCTCTTGGAATTGGCTGAACAACAATCTACCGCTTGAAGAAGGCAACGATGGTCCCCCCAAAGAGCGGGACGAAGGCCATGTGATAGTTCGGCTGAGATTCTTGCACGAATTGAATCCATGCATTGAATCCATCCACCTTCGCTTTTCCTTCATCATCAAGTTCATCGTACTCTCCGACAGGCGTTTCTGGTTCTGTTGTGTAGAGAACACCGTTGTTGGATAGCAAACTCATAGCGTGTTGTACATCACTTGCTAATCGACTGAGAGGTGCGTCAACAATAATTGCATCGTACGCTTCAGAAAGGCGACGATCATCGGTACCTACTCCGGAAGCTGTCGTTAGTTTCCATGCCTTTTCTTCAGCACACAGAGTCGCAAAATCATTGACAATGATGTCTGACCACGCTGATGCATCGTATCGTGTTTGAAGTCGATGGAGGATGACTCCAAATTTCGCTCCTTGTTCGATGATGTCAAAGCGAGAAACAGGATGTTCTGCAAACAAATCGTACAACCACGCAGAGCGATGACCGATACTCCCTCCAACCTCGAGAACACGGTCTGGTTCCTGACGGCCAATGGCATCGCGTAACCGACGCAAGACAGAAATTGACCATGTTGACAATCCCATGTGCTCCAATTGTGTAGCAATGTTCGCTGCAATTTCAGGTTCGTCACGAGAACGACCATGATCAGCATTCAAGAGCGTGGGCAAAACTTGGTCACGCCCAATCTCGCTCATGCAATGACCACAACGGCGACTTGTTTTGAACACTGTGACGGTACCACATGCGGTGGATTCAAAGGGGGCATGCTTCGAGAGCAGTCTGAGAAGCATGGATGACGAATTCTATGAAGACGACTTCGAAGACGAAGAGGTCATCGAAAACGCTGTTCTTTGTCCTAATTGCGAAGATGTGACAGGTCACCAAATTCTCAAGGAAAAAGAAATCGGCCGAGGCAAGGATTACCTGTTGCGATGTGAGGTATGCTCAACCGTTCATGAGATTCAATTCCGAGCACCTCCGTTGAAGCGGGTACCGTTCATGCTGACCGATGGCCCTGAATCTTACATGGCCACAATCGATCTCGATGCTGATGAATGGTTGGAACTCAACGATGTTTTCGAGCACGATGAAATGGCTTGGAGAATAACTCGACTCGAATCTGAAGATGGGTCTGTTAAAGAAATCGAGGCCAATAATCTTGTTCGCGCAGTTGCATTGCGTCAAGATATGCTTCGGGTCAAAATTACGAAGACTCGAGGAGAATTCTCAACGCCTGATGTACTCATCGTGGAAGAGGGTACGTCTTTCAAAGCGGGAACACTCCTTGACATTGGAGTCCAGACATGGCGCATTCGTGCTATCCACACCGGTGAAGGGCGTACATTGCGAGGTACAGTCGATGCGTCCAACATCAAGAGAATGTATTTGCATGAACCACCAAGACCAGAACGATTCGAACCTAAGACGCCAAGAGAACGACGTCAAGCATGGAAAGAGGGTCGTCTTGGTTTCAACCCAAATCCAATCTTGCCAAAAGAGCAAATCAAGAAGCGGGTCAAACCGACAAATAAGCGCAAGAAGAAAAAGGCCCGAAAGTGATTACGGACGGTTTGTCCAAGGCATCAAAAATGCCTTGGCAATCTGCAATCCGATGGTTGGGTTTTCTTGTAGTCGTCGTATGCTGTACTCATACCACTTTTCTCCGTATGGGATGTAGACGCGAGTACGATGTCCTTGCTTGGTGAGTTTTCGTCGCATCGGGCCACGTACGCCAAGCAGCATTTGGAATTCGTAACCCGGGCCCTTTCCTTTTCTTGG
>DUJC01000156.1:5468-9251 GCA_013330015.1 Candidatus Poseidoniaceae archaeon
AGAACTTCAAGTGAATAATCAACAACTGGGACATCGTGAGATGCAATTCCAACATAGGCACCGTGTTCCAAAGCCATCCTGATGGCGTCATTGGTTTTGTCGCGGATATCTGTTCGTGTTGTGTAGGCGATTTCTTCAGGTTCAAGATAGATTCCTTTGCAAATTCGGTAGTCAGCATTTGGACCGATGGCATCGCCGACTTCCACGATGTCATCAGGTGTTCTGTGCAAACGACCTTGGAGGACTGTTCCGACATTCGTCAAGCCTTTCTCATGCAAATCGAGAACAACTTGAATGGTTTCTGTGGTTACACGATGGTCTTCCATATCTAAACGGACAAACATATCATGTTCAGCAGCTTGTCGTACAAGGGATTCAATGTTCTCCATGCCTTTGTCCTTGTCGATGAGCAGTCCAAATGCCGTCGGCTTGATCGAAAGGTTGGCATCAAAGTCGTTTTCGACAATTGCCTTCATCACGCGAACGTATTCATCGAGGAAGAACTGAGCTTCGTCCAGGGAGGAGATTTCCTCTCCAAGAACATCGATCGTGAAACAAGCGCCCTCGGACTCCAATCGCTTCATGACCGTTACTGCATCATCCAGATTCGATCCTGCAACGTAGCGACGAGAAACCCAACGTACAAACCAACGTGGCATACGTAGCGTCATTGCAACGATGAGTTTTGATAGCATGAACCAACCTCTTTGTTCTACTGGACTTCATGGCATCCTTTGACCATTTCCAAGAACGCATTGGTTCGAACAACTTCGACCCCGATGGATTCAAGATGACTGTAAATCAATTGGCGTTGCCAACCCTTGAACGATTTCTTTTCTACATTGCAAACGATGACTCCTCCTGGAAATGCCTTTTGCGTGGATGCAAGTGCTGCATCAATCGATTGTTTCCAAAGAATGCCTGGATCATCTTGTGAACCGAATGGCAAAGAATGATTCGCTAGCATATGTCCAATCCATACGTTGTTTTCCAAACCTAATTTGTTGGCCTTAGGAGCGTAATGCCCGCCTCCTAGTGTCACAAGAACTGGTTCTCCAATGTGTCTTGAGCTCCAACATTCGTTCAAGGATCCATCTTTCAAGCCTAGACCTTCAGCGATCACCTCTGAAAGGAGTTGAGCAGCTTCCTCATTCGGCCAGTATGGCTCTGTTGAACCTACCTCAATGAACAGTGCTGGCACATCGAGGATTGGACCATGATGTGTCACCTCGAGTGAGAGTGAAAAATCAGGAATGGAATTCTGTTCCCACTTCTGGTGGAGAAGCCTCCACCAAGGTCCAATACGAGGATTTGGAGGTGGAGCAAAACCTGAGCGGCCACCAAATGGCGGCTCCTCTCCGAGTGGGTGGTGAGGCACGCCAATTGGATGCAATGTAAGACATGGTTTTCCACTTACTGCAGCATGTCTTGATGGGAAAATGACTTCACGTACTGTTTCCTTTGTCGCGTCATACCAGCGTTGGTCCAAATGGTCTTCCCAAAGTATTCGCTCTGGTAGAAACCACATGCGGACATTACCTATTGCAAACGCTGGTTGAGATTCCACATCATCACATTCCGACCACTGATGGTTTTGGAGAAGAAACTTCGCTTGATTGGTCGAAGCAATATCATCGTTGTTCACTGCAATCAGAACAACGTCGGACATGTTCTTGCCGAGGTAGGTCGACTTCTTGAAAGCGAGTATTGACAAAGAACCTCGTATTCGTGTATTCATGGCCGAAGGTGAAAACTCAACGCACCTTCCGTTCCGAGCAACCAAGTTGATTGAGACACCTGATGTTGAGGGTGTCTATGCTGTAGCCATCGGGGTTGACGGAGAACTCTGCCGACTTGACGCAGATTGGAATCCACTCGAACAATATGCTCGTCCGTTTCCGATGTCCATCCAGCATGCCATTGTGGTCGGAGATGTCCTCATTGCAACATGGATTGATCGTGAATTATTGTTAGCAAGAATGGGATGTTTGCCACTCAATCGGCCATTTAGAGACGGCGTGGAACGTGGAGATTTACGAGTTGCTCGAAATCTTGAGCATGCGATTCTCCCTGAGGGGGCAACATGGGCTCACGTCCTCGATGCAGAGCCTCTTGCCTTAGGCAGTATGGATGATGGGTTTGTGTTCGTTCTTTGGAATCGTGGGGTGTACGGTTTTGATGTGACTGGGGTGGAGCGCTGGAGGGCACCGCCACCAGAGTGGCCAGACCTCGCTCATCTACCAATGAGTCAGGAGACGGTTTCGCTCCATGAGACAACCACAACCATCGAAGTGTGGTCAAGGGCAGGGGGATGTTTGCGACTTTCAAAAGAAGACGGAAGCAAGATTGGAAATTCCCACTTTGACATTGAAGGTGCTCTCTCAAATGTACATGGCACAGAAACGGAACGCCTTCTCTTACTGAATGATGGACGATGTTACCTTTACAGAACTGGAGTAAAAGTTGCAGACCTTGCCACAAAGGGACCCGTTCAACATGCAATCTCTGAAAACGGTAGGTGGATACTTTCAGGTTGGAGAGAAGAAATTGCAATCAACGGAAACGATGTCCAAACAAAGAAGCAAAACGAAGTTGTTGTTCAGCACTTGATCAAGGATGAGCAAGTTTGGCTGCTCACCAACGATGGTGTGCTTTCTCACTCGATTTTGACGGAGTAGCCACAACGACCGCATGTCTTGCGGTCAGCGTGAACTGCCAAGAAAACACCTGGCCCACAGCTGGGGCAATGTTCAGCCTTGCGTTCAAGTGTACCGTCTTCAGCAATAGCGTATTTCGACCACTTAGCCCTTGGATTTGGTTCTCCCATTATTCACCACCGTCCTCTGTTTCTTCAGCAGCCTCTTCAGCTACCTCTTCGGTTGCGTTACCACTTCGGAAACCCTTGTGGCGCTCGTGAATATACTCTGGTTCGACCTTCATGGCTTCAGCAGATTCGTAGATAAGTGCTTGACCGGTTGTCAAGGCTTGGCCGTAACGTGTCTTGCAATTCTTAACAACAATGAAATCAGGATTGGAACCTGGCTCGAGGGTCTTGACGAGATCCATGATATCCTTCTTTGAGGGTGTCTTGGCTCCCCTGTGATTCCACTTAAAGTCGATTTCAACTCGGTTGAGTAGTTTGTTTTCTGTTCGGTTTACAATATCCATGTGTTTGTCCTCCTTATCGGATGTTCACTTTCAGTGCGTAGCGACCAGGTTGGTCGATGTTCAGTCGCTCAGCGATTTCCGAGCGCGATGGGTGGATGATGATGACATAGCCTTGCCAGTCGGTTGTGGTTTGGGCCGAGGGATTGCGTGGGCATTGGTCGACACCATCTTGGAGGATGAGGCCACATTCCCCACACGCAAATGGTTTCTTAGCCATCTTCACTCACCTGTCTCGCCGAGCCATTCGAGAGATCCAAGACCTGGTTGCTTGCATGTTAGACCGATTTTTGACCGGCGGGGATCGCTTGTGTCAGGTGACAGCGAAACGATTCGAGCACGAACAGCAGTACCAATGCCCAATCGCTTGTCATCGTTACGGCCTGAGATGGTGCCAGCGCCGACATTGACTTCGACTTGGTCATCTAGAATCTGTGATTTGTGAAGTAGAGCTTCCATTGGACCGATGCGTACGAATGCACCAAACTCATTGACTTCAGAGATTGCTCCTTCAACAACTTCGTAATCATCCATGCAGAAGAGGAGTGCATCGAAGCGAACACGCTGATAGATTGCACCGTCACCGTGGATGATACGACCACGACCGAGGGGCGTGTG
>DUJC01000118.1:0-7407 GCA_013330015.1 Candidatus Poseidoniaceae archaeon
AAGTTGTCATCATCAAGCAGACGAATGGCTGCGTTTGGAGCCATGCCTCGTCCTATCGCTTTGATGACATCTGGAAATTTCATGGCTTTAATTGGGTCATACGAGCCAGGTTCACCCCATACGACTTCAACATCACCAGATTCGGAATCAATGTGGAACTCTTTCGCTCCAGATGCTTCACGAAGTGACTTCGCTGTCGCTCCCTTTGAGCCAATAAGGACAGCGATTCTGTCCTTCGGAATACGTGGCAATCCTTGTCGCATGTATCTACGCCTACTGCCACTCTTTTTCAATCTCGTTGTTGAAGCATTGCAACAATAAAGCCCACACAGATGATTGCTGTGAGGGTTGGAGCGAAGGACGGAACCAGGCCGGGGCTTGAGATATCAGCGCCGGTGACGACCATGTAGTGGTCGTTGTTGATCTCGCTGTTCTCATCAATGACATTGGTCGGATCGATGCGAAGGCGCAAGTCGTACTGCCCACTGTTTGGAACTGTGTAGGTCCACTCAATGGTCTCAACACCATCGCCAAGCGACCCTGCAGGAAGTGTGACCACATTCATGACCGTCCAGTCCGTTGTCGAGCTTCGGTCAGCAGGAGCAGCTTCGAGACTGATGACAACCGCTCCAGCGTAGATTTGATTTGAACGCAATTCACCAGTGATGGTGATGTTTCCAAACGTTTCACCTGGCCGTACCACCAATCGATCAACGTCGGTGGCGGTTGTATTCCATGATAGATCAAGTCCAGGCATGACCTGGAAGGCTTGAGCCTCCGTTGTTTCGGTGTTTCCAGCTTCATCGGAAACCGTCGCTCGAAGCATGAGGTATTGACGAGATTTTGTTGCCCAGTTGGCCAATGCCAATCCACGGTCCAATCCTGAACCTGGGAGCTCAAGCCACTGTCCTGATAGATCAGGAGTTTGGCCAACTCCGTTCGAGTCAAATCCGTATTGCAATGAAACAGTGCTCTCATCAACACCTGAGAGAAGATCGTAGGTCGAGAAGGATATGTTTGCTATACCAATCAAATCGGTTGTCAGTGGGTCGACGGTCCAACCAACGAGTTCAGGCATTGATGTATCGATACGAATGGTATCTGAGACAGTGTTGCCCATGTTTCCAACCCGGTCTATGGCTCGCCACGACAGGCTGTGATTGCCTTCGCTCAATTCGATGGTATGTGTGTTCGAGGTGAGAGAAGTCCACGCTCCACCATCAATTTGCAATTCAACAACGGCAACACCACTTCCCGAACCATCGTTGGCAGCATCAAGAATTCCACTGATGCTAATCGAGGTTGTGGATTGCCACGTATTTCCGTTACCAACGGAAACACTGCTCATCGTCGGACCAGTTCGGTCAATTCCGATGAAGATGGTCTCAGAGCTGCTGAGTCCAGAATCATCGAAGACCGTAAGACGTGGATTCCATGTACCCTCGGAAAACGAACCACT
Organism: Candidatus Poseidoniaceae archaeon; assembly: GCA_013330015.1. Classification (GTDB taxonomy): domain Archaea; phylum Thermoplasmatota; class Poseidoniia; order Poseidoniales; family Poseidoniaceae; genus MGIIa-L2; species MGIIa-L2 sp8574u. Next base: position 1,460 of record DUJC01000118.1, read on the forward strand.
GCTCCAATCCCAACCATACGCAAGCGATGTAGGGCCGTCGGTTGAAGGTGATCCAGGGCCAGGAACGTTCTGGAGTGTAGCTCGATCAAAATCGTCATCGGAAATACCGTATCGGAACTCGAGCGTTCCCGTTTCACCCACATTGAACCAAGCTCGGTCGGTGCTTGCTGCTCCACTTCCAACATTTGGGGAGAGGACGGTGAACGCTGTGATTTCAGGAACGTGATTGTCGATGGTGAACTCATCGGTCGTGCTAATCGTAACATCACTCACATCGGTATCCCATCCAGTCGCACGGAGCGTGTAGGTTCCGTTGGTGTAGGATGTTGAATCGAAGTTGAACAGCCAAGGGGAACCTGTGAGGTTTGTAACCGTTGCATAGGCGCTTCCAACTTCAGCGATTTCAACAAGGATTGAATCAATGGTTCCCGAGCCAGACAGTGCAAATGTGACGGTTTTCAAGCCGGTCACGGATTCGTCTTCAGCAGGACCGTTTGAGAAAACGATGCTTACTCCCGAAGTGCTGGATGCTTCTACATGTTCTCCGAGGTGTGTTGCAACCGGTTGTGAAACCGAGAGCATAGAAAGAAGCAGAAAGGAGACGAGACCGATGGCAACAACTCTCCCTCCCATGCTTTGCCTAGACATGCGACCACCCTTCAATTCTCCCCTTCTACCATGAGAATATGTAGGGTCTTGTTGGTGTATTGACCATATGGGTTCAAGTGCTTTGCATGTCGTCGAATTACCATGGCGAGAGGCGCATATGCAATCTGTTGTGTTCTCCTGATGCTGACATCTCTTGCGGTTGTCCCAGCAAGTTCGTACGATAGCAACGGAGTGGAAGCCTCGGAACAAACGCTGAGCATTCTTCCTGAAAGTCCCACTGAAGGCGGCTCGATTACCGGTTACTTGACGCTGCAAAATACCAATACGCAACTTGCAGCGAATGTGGAATATTCGTTCTATGCGAATGCAATCTCGCCAAGCAGTCACCTTTTCACTTCAACAGTAAACATCCAAGCCGAAGATTTTGCTGTAGTAGATGCACCATGGGATGGTTTGGCTGTAGGTGAGAACAAACTCTGGGTAACATACTCATACAACAACGGACCGGTTCAGCAGTTCTACAAATCCTTCACAGTCGAAGGCCTACCAAGCTTGTACATTCTCGAGGCGTCGATGAATCCGTCCACTGGCATTCACGCAGGCGATACGGTTGAGTTGAACACAAAAATAGGAAACATTGGCAGCGTGGACGCATCAACCTCGCATCTCGGAATCAACTATCCTGGTTCCATGACAGATGTCGAATTGTCAACTGAAGCGATTACTGCAGGATCTGAAGTGTGGGTGAACACAACGTTTGTTGCTCCTCCAACAGGTTCCTATGACATCCTTCTCACACCGGATGCACAAGACGAAATCTTGGAATCTTCCGAACAAGGAAAAGAAACAACGGTTGCTTTGATCGTTGATGCGCGAATGGATTTATCGCATTCAGACGACGTTACGATAACGGCGACACAAGGTTCTCTCATCGGTCCATGGACCGTATCCGGTGTCCTCGCTCGAGAAGCAGGTGAAGGTGAGACAACGGTTCCAATGGTTTTGGAGATTCGCGATGGTGCCTCTATTCTTCGCTCTCTGCAATCCTTCGATGTGGTGATTGCAGGAACGGGATACAGCCAACAGGCGTGGACGGCCTCAATCCAAAGTTCTGATATTGCCGGTTTGCCAACAGGTCAATACACACTTGCAGTCAACATTGACCCATATGGAACGGGTTCTTTCACGCAAGAAAGCACAGAGAACGATGTCCTGCTGACGACCTTTACACTGCCTGAACTTCCTGACGTTTTCGTTGATCCATTGGCGCTAGCTAACCGTTCATCCGTTGCAGCAGGTGAGTTCGTTGATTGGTCAATGACAGCAACCAATACAGGTGATGTTACCGTTTCTGGTACATTCTACTACACGTGGGAAGGACAGACGTTTGAATCACCCCTGGTCGTTCTCACAACTGGGCAAACCTACACTTACACAACATCGCATGGGACCGCTTTGGGCCAGCATACAGCAGAGATAAGCGTTCAGTGGAGGGCTGCATCAGGCTCCTACGACCGAGTCCCCACGAACAGTCTTGCAACCGGTTCTGTAATGGTTGAAGCCAGCCTGCAACTTGATTGGGACCCAGACTCCATGGTCTTGACCGATGATGCTGGTGAGCCTGCAAGCTTCCCACTTGAATCGGGAGAGAAGTATACCATGACGCTGGATGTCAAATCAACACGCGGAACGGGTGATGTTTCGTTCACCTGTAAGAACAGTCAAAATACGTGGGATACAATCGATGTTTCGATTGCAAACCCTGGTGATCGTGCAGAGGTTTCGTGTACTTTTACAGCATCTGGTAAGATGTCCATCGTTCAGATGATTCCATCCGATTCGATGGTGGCTGATGCGTACGAGCGATCGTTCTCAACCGCCTTCATTGACGGAAACGGTGCAAATGGTGGCAACAGCGATGGAACCGGGACGGCCGTTCTGATGTTTGTTGGAGCGCTCGCCTTGATCGGTGTTTTGGTTGCTGCAATAATCCTCACGCGAGAGCGTGAAGAAGAGGTTGAGCGTGACATTTTCAATTACTGTCCTGCTTGTGATGGAGAGCTTGAGGGCGATGAGAACCGTTGTCCACATTGTTCATTCAACCTTCGTAAGGCACGTTCTCAATTCCACGACTGCCATGAGTGCGGTGAATCCATCCCAGATTTGATGGAGAATTGTGCCTATTGTGGTGCTGAACAGGATGTTTCACAGTTCTTCGAGCGTCGTGAGCGACGCGTTCGAGACGTTCCAGAAGAGAAAGAATTGGTCTCTCTTCCTGAAGAGGATGAGAATGAAATCGTTAGCGGCTCTGAAGACTTTGCCGACGCCGTGAAAGAGTTTGGTTACGATGAATCCAATCTTGAGGATGAATGGGATGAGAACGTTGTCGCCGCTGAACAAGAAGTCACAGCTGCATACGATCTACGTAACGCAGATGAGATCGCCATGGAGGATATGACCGAAGAGGAAATCGAGGCGATGCAGAATCAAGTTGTGCCCACGCTCAAGACCGTTGAGGAATCGTTTGAAGGTCATGATTTGGATGCCTTCTTGCCGTCAAAGGATGAGATGAAATCGCTCAAGGATGATGGCAAAGACAAGGATGGTGCTGCTTGGACAACGCTCTCTGCGAGTGACGCTGAGATTCGTGGCGATTTGTATGAGCTAACAGGTGAGGAAGGCATCATGCCCGGTGACAAGGTTGTTGTTGGTATGGGTCTAACAGACAGTTCCCTTGCAGGAAATGAGATCTCCGAAGCGAGCGCCGACTTCGCCATTGAAGACGACTCGGAATTGCCTCTTACCGTCGAAGACGGTGATAAGACCGTTGCAGCCAAACCTCGTCGGCGCCCACGTCGAAAGCGAGAATCTACAGCCGAAACGGCAGACTGTGGCGCTTGTGGGGCAATCATTCCTGCAGATGCAAAAGAATGCCCTACGTGCGGTGCAAAATTTGAGTGATGGATGCCTGTCAGCACTCATAGGGTTCGTCATCGCTTGCGCTCGGAGTTGTCGTTGCGTCATTCAGGCGTTTTCGTTGAGATTGAACGATGGTTTGAACGCTTCCCCATGACGGGGTGATTTTCATATTGTTGAGTCGGTTGGGCAACATCATGCAGCAGAGGTTGTTTCCGGTCTTTGTGGCCCTTTCCATGCTGCTGCTTTCCGCTTCAGGTTGCATTGGCCTTCTCCAAGGAAGGGAATACATGGAGCATCTTCGTGGCGATGTGCAACAATCTACATCCATCAAAACGACCGTCGTAGAGCATTATTTTACCAACGCTGAAATCAATGTTGAGTGGAACGAGAAGTTCACTGTTGATTCCGAAGTCACAAAGATTGGTGTGTATTTCAAGACCGAAATGGCCGGTGAAATTATTCGTGAACTCTTCCCTGATTTCTTCGATTTACGAGAAGTGAACGTCGAAATCAAAGATCCATCTGGAGCCCTCAAATACAATGCGACCCACGATACAACGAAAACCGCTCCCTACGTTCTCATCGAACCAGAGGCTGATGGTGAGTTCATCTCTGGAGAATGGAACATCAACATTGTTGGAACTGGTGGTGGAATCATTTCAGAGCAAGACAATTTCCTTCTCAGTGTGGATGTGACACGAACCTGCACTATCTATCCACAAGACGACGTATGTGTCGTTGATTAGACAAGTGATTCGCTGCAAGCGTAACGGCGACTGCAGTTTCGGCACTTGCCTTCACGCTCGTGATTGCGTTTTGCACCACCTTCCACCATCAATCGTTGAACTTCGATGATGCTTTGTTGAAGATGCTGTTTTGCATGTTGATCCCAGTACACTTGATGGATGTCTTCATCTCCATAACGAAGAATGCCATATGGTGGCGTTTTTCTTGTACTTATTTCAACCAATGCGATGTATGCGAGAAGTTGCAGGCGATGGGATTTATGCGGTTTCTTTGGTACTCTTCCAGTCTTTTGTTCAACTGGAATGAACTCTCCATCGATGATGACGATTTGGTCTGGACGTCCTCGGAGTCCAGAAACATCGTCCATCAGAAGGTCGCTGCTCTTTTCATCGTCAGAGTATGCCAGTTCTGCACCTTCCTCAAGACCTACTTTATCTCGACGTTCGATCATTTCGGTTTCCGCCTTGAGTGAACGCTGAAGTTGCCATGTTGCGAAGAGCGTCCAGAGAAAAGCGATTACGAGGAGGATAAACCCTGCTTGATTCCGATCCTCCGCAGCAACCAAAGCAATGGCGTGAATGCCGATGACAATCGTTGCTAAAAGCAAACCAGCCTCTGTTTTTCCGGCAGAAAACCATCCTCCGAGGAAACCGATAGGACTCCATGTTGGTTCCAACCCAGTTGACTCGAATCGGTCTTTCATTTCTCGAATTTCCATGATACTATGTTCAATCTTGAACCAATTTCGCCATGGGAGTGCAATCGATAAAACTGCAGCGATCAGGCATGAAACAGACCACATGGAAAGTATTCGAGCAAATTCAATTGGTGAGTTCATCATGTCATCGATGTAAACAAAAGCGAATGCGTCGATGGCAAAGGCGATGATGATTCCAAACCACCACGACCAAATCATCAGTGATCGACGCATTCGAATTAATGCTTCCTGATAGTCGCTCATTTCATTATGGATCTCTTTGTGCTTGACGACACCTTCTTCAACGGCTTCTCCGATACCGGATGCTCCTTCTTTTGCCAACTGCCAAGACAGGGGGCAATACATGAAGCGCTCCAAATCACTTGCACTGACAGGTAACGCTTTGTCTGAATCATCGAGATAGTAGCCCTCTGGGCCTATTTTTGCATCGGCAAAAGCGACCCCCATGATTTCATCTTTCACTCACACAGATTTGACTTCTTCCCCTTCTTTCATCAAAAACGTAGTTTGGAGATGATGCGAAGCGGTTAAGAAGAGGGTTCAGGTCGGTTGCTTGCTGAGGCACTACTATGTCTGAAGAAACAGGGCTCCTGATTCCACTTGAACTCTACGAAGAATCCGGTGTAAACATCGGAACAAAGCAGAAGAGTGCTGATATGAGCCGTTTCATCGACACTGTCAACTCTGACGGACTCTACCTTCTTAATCTCAATCAAACCGATAACCGCATTCGCATCATTGCTTCCTTCTTGAACCAGTACGAACCTGCTCAAATCATGGTTGTCTCTGCTCGACAGTATGGACAGCGACCTGCTCGAATGTTCGCCAAAGCCATTGGAGCAAACTCCGCAGTCGGCCGTTTTATTCCAGGAAGCCTCACCAACCCAGCACTCCGTTCCTACAAGGAACCGGACATCCTATTCGTCACCGACCCAGCATCGGACCAACAATCGCT
>DUJC01000118.1:7794-28643 GCA_013330015.1 Candidatus Poseidoniaceae archaeon
AAGTTGCGAAACGTCGATGTTGCTCTACCTGCCAACAACAAGAGCCGACACTCGCTCGCTCTCGTCTACTGGCTCCTCTCTCGAGAAGTTCTCAAGTTGCGTGGACAAACCACCGACGAGGCATGGGCTGAGGCCAACGATCTTGAAGATTGGAAGTCAACCTTCTGAGATTGGCTTCAAGAAATCCGAAATTGCTTGTGCGGATTCGTTCACATCGGACAATTCATGCATTAAGCTTCGAACCGATTTCGCTCCAGGCAACCCCTTTGAGAAGGCAATCGCATGACGTTGCATCGTTTGTTTTGCAAGACCTGTTGTCTCTCTGCAGAGTGTCACATACCGGTCCCAACACCATCGACGTGAAGCGAACGCCTTCGATGTCTCTGACATTTCATCCCAATCGTCTTGATGTTCCTGAACCCAAGGTAATTCTGCTTCATTCATCCAGCCAAGTCCGACCTTGATCTGGGCGAAGACATCAGGACGACCGATGGCTGCACGACCGATCATCAGTCCTGAGGCATTGGTCAATTCCAAGCAACGCTGTGCGCTCTCCGCATCGGTAATGTCCCCATTTGCAACAACAGGGACATCGACAGCATTGACAGCCGTCTGAATGGTCTCCCAATCGGCGATACCAGAGTATCGTTGTCGCAATGTTCGTCCATGGATGCACAGACGTTGTGCTCCCACTTTTTCGAGGGACTGACAAATGTAGACTGCATTGTTTGGACCTTGACCAGTGCCCAAACGCATCTTTGCTGTGACTGGAACGTTGACAGCATCAACGATGTTCTCAACCATCGCAACCAGTTTTTGAGGCTCTCCCATCAGGGCTGCTCCAGCACAAATGTTGGTCACTTTCGGAGCAGGGCAGCCGAAGTTCAAGTCGATTACATCAGCAGATTCTTCGAGCATGGTTGCAGCTGTGACCATGTCATCCATTTCACCTCCAAAGATTTGGGGAATGAACGGCTGTTCCCTTGGGTCGGATTCCATTTTACGCCACGACGCAGTTGCTTCCCGACTAAGTGCCGTACTGTTGGTAAATTCCGTAATCGTAATGTCTGCACCACATTCTTTTGCAAGGAGACGGTAGGGGAGATCGGATACACCTGCCATCGGAGCAAGATAGAGCGGTCGTTGTTCACCCGACCATGGCTCATAAGTGTCGAAGCCAGGCGTCTTCATCATGCATCGCCCGTCGTCATGACCTCTTCAATCATCGTGCCAACCCGACGTATTCGTCGCAACAAACGATCGAGTCGTGCTGTCATGTTCACTTTGGAATCTTCGATTGTTGCACCAATCAGCCTATACCCGAGGGGCAAACGTCCTCCTAGTAAATTGAGAAGCAACATTTGATCGGATGCGTCGATGTTTTGCATGGCTTCTTGCACAAGTTCAATCGTCAGGGAACCTTTGTTCAACGGTTGGAGTAACGAAGCATGATTTTTTTCAGGAATCAAACGCATGAATCCTCCTTTCTTGAGCAACCAATCCTCGCCACGTCGTTGATGTTGGGTTACCATCGCCGACCAGAGGGCTGTTGCAAGACGATCTGTACGCGGGATGCGTTCGACCAATCCACAAGCTCGGAATCGCTCCAAAATACGACCGAGGCGAGCCTTCTGGCCTCCAAATTGCTCATGGGCATCATCCAGTGAAATAGGTGTACCCGTGCGAAGGAGGAGTTGGAACAAGTGCTCAGAGACCGATTCGGCTAATATCTCATTTCCTGGACGATCCCCGAGTAGGCCAAAATCAGCCATCCATTGTGTTAGGTCGGAAGCTCCTTCTTGCGAGGAGCGATAGTCGATGATGCTCATGTTGAGTGGGAGTGGGGACTCTTCGGAAAGTTCGTTGTCCAATGCGATGCCTTCACGGCTCCAATCAGCTTGAAGAAGGTCCATTTTTTGTTCCAGAATCAATCTGTATTGAGCGAAACATAATTCCAACGCTTGGGATAAACCTCCTCCTCTGAGAATGTATGTTCTCCAGCCCTTGCCTTCGTTGGTAAACGAGAGCAATCCAGATTGACTGAGTCGAGCCAAGTGGTGATTCAATGCTGCAGGTGTCATGGCCAGTTCATCGGAAAGCGATTGAGCATCCCAAGAGGTGGTTGGTTGTGCGAAGAAATGATCACGTAGCATACGATGAATCGGTGATGCTGACCCATAATCAGCGGTTGCATCCCCCTTTCTTCGAACAAAGCAAAACGACTCAACGAACCATCCAATCAATCGATCGATTGAACGATCGGACGTTGGCATCGGAAGTTCTTCCAACTTGACATTGAGCATAAAGAACGACGCATGGTGATGGTCTTTGAAGCCTCTGCAACAATTGCTTTTCAGAAAGCGAAAATTAAGCCTGTGCGCGACGTCCGTCGTCCCATTGATAGGTCAAACGACCGGAGCGACGGAACGTATCGATTTCGATGTGCGATGCGAGATTAAGCACATCCAATCGCAAGACGCCTCGACGACGCAAGACCTTGACGGCAGAGTGGACGCTCGCTCTGGATCGGCCAATACGTCGTGCAAGCTCGGCTTGTGAACGAGGAACACCTTCTTCGAGGATGTCATCAATGACTTGACGCTGGACCGCTGACAGCCCAATCGGCAGACTTGATGCCATCTTCTGATGGTCCGTTGAAACCGACTGAAGTAGTTCGACTTGCGAAGGACCACCTGCGAAGTAACAGGTTCGTCCATTGACTGGCATGACGGTAATGCTGCCTTGATTCTGCATCACGTCCAAGTGGTGACGAAGTGTTCCGTTGGCTGCACTGAGTTCATGCTGTAATTCGCGATAACAGAGTCCAGGGTGACGCTCAAGGGTTCGTAGAACTCGTGTTCGGAACGGATGTTCACTCGACTGACGTTTGGTCGAAATACCACCAAAAGCGAGCGCTGAAGCGGTCGATGTCATGGCTGCTATGCCATGGGCAATCCCCGCGATACCTCCTGCAGCACCAGCAATGCCTGCAGCGAGCCAAGGACGCTGACGGACCCACTGAGCAAGAAGAGCCATACGACAAAGATGACCTCTTTGTATCTTAATTCATCGTATTGATGCATCTATGCACTGATGATTGAACCTTGATGGATTTTCATGAAGGCGACAAGGGGAGAAAGAAGCCTGCCGCATGTCAAACCGTGACTGGAGAGTCTGTACGTGACACGAACAGGTGGTCCATCGGTCACGATTCGCTCAACCAATCCTTCATCAGCAAGATAGCGAAGCTTGTCAGAGAGTGTTCGAGATGAGATTCCCTTGAGAAGGTGCTTCATCTCATTGAATCGACGATCGCCTGCAATGTAGAGCGTCGAGAGAATCTCAATGGTCCAACGTGAACCAAAGACATCGAGCGCTTCGACAGCAGCATCAACTTCCCAGTTGAGGTCAAAGCGACTTTGTCCTGAATGGTCCTCGAGCAGAGATCGTACGGAACTACCAATCTGAATCGTCTCGCTAATTTTGTCGCTGACAATCTTGAGTTCCGTTGTTGGAAGGACCATTGGCGGTTCAGGCATGATGAGCCGATAGTTTTCACATACTTGATTTCTTTTCAACACCACTTCAACAAACTGCAAGAGCGTATGATTCATGAACGGTTTGCCATTCGTTGGCAGCATGAAGGCTGTTGAGAACGTCGCAATCATCGGTGCAGGAAACATGGGTTCAGGTATTGCACAGAAAAGTGCACAAGAAGGATTCAATGTGCAAATGGTCGATAGAGAGGAACAATATGTTGCACGCGGTCGCTCAATCGTTGAGAATTTCCTGCAGGAAGCCATCGAACGTCGTATCTTCTCTCAAGACGAAGTGAATGCCACACTTGGACGAATTACCGATGTTGTTGGAACAGAAAACACAGCCGCAGATACGGACCTTGTTATCGAGGCAGTGTTTGAGGACTTTGACATCAAGACGTCCGTTTTCACTGCACTAGACGAAGCATGTAATGAAGGAACGATTCTCGCATCAAACACCTCTTCGTTGTCCGTGAACGCCCTTGCTGAAGCAACCGGTCGTCCAGATCGATTTGTTGGGTTGCATTTCTTCTATCATCCTGCTAAGAACCGTTTGATCGAGGTCATTCCAGCAGAGACAACTTCTAAGGATACCTTGGAGCGAACCGTTCAGTATTGTCGAACACTTGGCAAAGTTGTCATCGTTTGCAAGGACCGGCCAGGCTTCGTTGTTAATCGGTTCTTCGTTCCATGGCTCAATGAGGCATGCCTCCTCTTGGAGGAAGGTGTTGCAACCGCAGCACAAATCGATGCAATCTCGTGCAAGGCATTCCGAATTGGACTCGGACCGTTTGGCCTGATGAATCTCACAGGCCCTCCAATTGCTCTACACTCGACCGATTATCTTGCTGAGCAACTCAACACACCTCGATACAACGGTGCTCAGAACCTTCGAGGTCTTGTAGCCGAGAATGCGATGTGGCCGATTGAAGACGATTCTGAGTATACGCAGGACCAATACACAACCGTATCCGAGCGTCTGCTTGGCGTTGTCTTTGGTGTTGCAGCACAGATCGTTGAGGAAGATATCTGCTCGATGGAAGACGTTGACAGAGGAGCCAAGGTTGGTCTTCGATGGGCTCGAGGTCCTTTCGAAATGATGAATCGAATCGGTGTTGCAGAAGCCTACCGAATGGCACAATCGTACCAAGCGATTGCAGGTGAAGCATGGACGCTTCCTGCTTTCTTCAAGCATCAATCCGACGCTTCGACCAACTGGGATTTCTCTTACGTTGATTCATCAATTGAAGACGGAATTGCAACCATCACCATCAACCGTCCAGAAGCCATGAATGCATTGAATGAGATCGTTGTCGCTCAACTTACCGAGGCTGTGCAAGCCGCCAATGCAGACAGCAATGTCACAACCATCGTCTTGGATGGAGCCGGGAAGGCCTTTGTAGCGGGTGCTGATGTCAAGTTCTTCGTCGATAAGATCCGATCCGATGATATTCCAGACATTGAAACGTTCACGGAGAACGGGCACGTTCTTCTCGCAGCTCTCGAGGATTCAACAAAGACAACGATTGCTTTGACGACTGGGCTTGCACTTGGAGGCGGGCTTGAACTCGCTCTCGCTTGTGACTATCGTATTGGTACACGCAGAACCCAATTCCGATTCCCAGAGACCAGCATTGGGATTTACCCAGCGCTTGGAGGTACACAACGACCTGCACGTATCGCAGGACGAGAACTCGGTCGATGGGCAGTTCTTGCTGGAAACTTCATGAATGCTGAAACTGCCAACGATCTTGGTCTTGTTACACATCTCGTTGACATCAACGATGTTCCAAATTGCATCAAAGAAATCCATGCATCCGGTAAACCAGACAACAAGTATCCTGGAAAACCAATGAATGAGAACAGTCCTGTGGTCAAGTTCGCTAAGAAATTCTTCTCGGATGACAACATGGCTGCTTTGCTTGCAGGAAGTTGCCCAGATGGCTTTGATGCTGAAGACAAGACCGTCGCTCGCCAACTCAAGTCTCTCAAATTCACGGCTCCAATTGGACTGGCTATGGCCAGCGAACGAATCGATGCGACTGCATCGATGTCACTCGATGAAGGTCTGCAACTCGAGCTGCAAGGTTTGGATCGAATATTCTCAACCGAGGACGCTCTCGAAGGTCTCAGTGCTTTGATTGAAGGCCGAAGAGCGACCTACAAGAATGCCTAAACCCAACAGGATTGCATCTTCTGAATGGATTCAATGATCTTCTCAAGGTCAATTGCTTCCTCTTGTTCTTGGGCGAGTAGAATACGATTCTCTACCGCTTGGACAAGGTCGTCTGATGGTTCCTCGTCCATCATCTCAGTAAGCACTTCCTTCAGTGATTTGGATTGACCGCGAAGGATGGCGATGTGGGCCTTGAGTTCCTCCTCGTCATCTCGAGGTGAACGTACGTTGGAGGTCAAACCATCACCTCGATTGGTGTTTCTTGATGCTCCGCATACCAACGATCCCACGGCGTGATGTCTTCCTCTGTCCAGTGTTGAAGCGGCCCCTCAAGACCGATTGAATGACCGTTGTCGGGACCAAGGTTTCGACTCTGCTTGATACCTGGGGCTCCAAGAACAAGTGCAGAGGAGAGAATCCCTTGAGCAATCGCAAGGCTGTTTTTGTCGGTGCCGCTCCAGTATGCGTGGAAACCTGGATGGGTGTGAACCCAGACCTTGAACGGAGCCATCATTCCAACTGGTGGGCGTAGGGGAACTCGTCCAGGGGAACCCCAATCGATTTGGATTTGGCCGTTGGCATCGATGAGGACCGAGGTCTCAAGCCCTGCAATAAGCGAGAGGTTGTACACCAAATCCCATCGCCCATGCTCAGCAGCGTTTCGCTGTACATCAAGGACATCGTCGGACTCAACCGCTTGTGCTTCTGCCTGAATGCAAGCTCTCATCCATTGCTCATAGGTTACGCCTATGGGTTGAAGATTCATCACTGGAATCATGCCTTCACCTCAGGGAATTTGAGTTCACCAAACATGATGCTCGACATTCGTTCACGGAGAGGTGGCTGATTTCTCAACTGCCCCATGAGCCAAGTTGCTGCAGCCGCTGCGGCATTGACGTAGCCAAATTGGATGTTTCCAGCAGCGATTGCTCCAGCAATTTGGCAACTCGCAGGCTCGTGGTCTGGCGTCATCATGGCGACAAGAGCAGGGTCTGAATCGTTGGTGAAATAGACGTGACCATCGCCTGTTGACCGCAAGTCAATCCAAGGAACATCGGTAGCATGAACCAACCTTCGAGGATGGGGTCGATCAACGCCGATAATGATGTAATCAAATTCTTGAAGCTGTTCCTCAACCCGTAGGTTTTCTGTGTCAGAAACGCAATACACGTTCTTCAAAGATTCATATTTTTGAACGAGAGCCGTTGTTTTGTAGGAACCTATATCCAATGATGAGAATCGTTGATGGCCCAAATTTGAGGCTTCAACGGTATCTCCATCCATGATGGTGATCGAACATTTCTGTCCTACCTTTTCAAGTGCTGGAACGACCAAATCAAAGGTGAGTCCACCGATTCCACCTGCACCTACAATCAATATTCTTGGCATACGCTCTGCTGTCATGTCAGAAGAACGATTCCACAGTATATCAACTAGTTTTGAACGAGGGGGAGTTTCTTGACAGGAGGAGCAATTCCCAAATCTTCTGGGAAGTACAGTTCTGCTTCTGGAATGGGGATTGGAACAATCTCTCGACCAATCAATGCAACACGACTCGGACGGCTTTCTGAGAGTACTTCTCGATTGACTTGAGGTGCAAGTTCATTTGAGAATGAGAGAATGTCATCATGACTGGGCATGTTCTCCATTGAGAGGTTTTCTCGACTGTGGCCGACGTAGACGTATCCCTTTGCTTCAATGAAATCAGGGTCTGCACGATTGTCCAGTTCAGCAAATTCCTTGATGTGTGTCGATGACATGTTGACACCTTTCATCAGTGTGTGTCGACAAACAATCCTGGTGTCAAGGCTTGGGAGTAAATCGATGGTTTTCTCAAACTGATCCCAAGCACCACTGTTCCACTTCGGGCGGCACACATCATCGAAGACTTGCTTGTTCGGAGCATCGACAGAAACGTAGAGTTGAGTGGGGAGCGTATCGAGATTTTCCAAGACCTTTGGGAGCGTTCCGTTGGTTACAAGCATCGTGGTCATGCCGTGCTTGTGGCACAAATCCATGTATTCTCCAAGACGGGTGTAGAGCGTTGGCTCGCCGTTCAACGAAATCGCAACGTGTTTTGGATCTTGAGCTTCAAGGAACTTCTCACGTGGAACCTTGTCGTTTCCACCAAAACCAGAGAGGAGGCGACGTTGGGCACGTACGCTCTCATAGAGCAATTCGATAGGATCTTGATCTGTTAGTTCAAGCGTGTCCATGTGGGGTTCTCGCCAGCAATAGGTACAGGCAAGATTGCATTGATCAACGACAGGGGACATCTGCATACACGTATGGCTCTTGACACCATAGAAGGTGCCCTTGTAACATGCCCGATCGCGCAGAAGTGACTCTTTTGTCCAATGGCAGGTTTTGACACCACCGTGTTCTCCGACAATGTGATATCGTTGCTTCTGCAGTTTCGCTTTGAGTGCCGGGTCCATACCCATGATGGTTCCTCCTGTAGCCGGATTCCACTGTCGATGAACGGTTGGGAGTGGCTGGGATGGTGTGGCCTCAGAATTTGCATTCTTCAAGGGAACGGTTGTTTTGGTGTCTTAATTAACACCTAGTGCAAAAACTACACCTATGTGTTGGCAAGTTTACCACGCCTTTGAATAGGTAGAGCACCCAAATTAAAGTGAGGATAACAATGGATAACGAACTCAAAACGTACACCGACCAAATAATGGATCAGCAACAGTACCGTTCGGGAATTTTTTCCGACATTCTGTCGCCGATTGCAAACGCCATAGCCGCTTTTCGGTTTTCAGCCAATGAGCGTGCTGCTTACACAGCAATGGGGGAAGAATAAATGGATAAGGAATTAGAGATGTTTGTTGACCAGGCTCTTGATGGGCAAGTATACAGAAATGGTATCTCTTTCACGCCGAGCATCGTTCGACGCATTGCAAACATGTTTCGCCGATCCTGATTCGAAGGCAACGCCTTTGAATTATGAGTCGCACGTTTAGGCATGGCTAGGTGGGCACCACATCTCATTGGCTTGCTCACGCCAATATCGGCTGCGGTCACCTTGTTGATTGGTGGCTGGTGGATGCTTACGCCGATTGTCTTGTTACTGGGGCTGTATCCGTTTCTTGACTCGATCGCAGGTTCATCAACCGTACACGATGTCGAAGAAGAAGGACAAGGCCACAACGTCATCGTCCATCTTCACGGCATTCTAGTTCCAGTTGTTGTGATTTGTCTCCTGTACAGAGTATGGGTTGGACTCGGTTCGGTTTCGATTATCATTCCTGCACTTTCCGCAGGTCTTGCAACGGGTGCTGCTGGCGTTGTCGCTGCACATGAGCTTGGACATAGAAGGCCACGCTCATCCAGTTGGTGGTTAGGGCGCCTTGATTTGCTGTGCGTTCTTTATTTACACTTCACTGTCGAACACAACCATACACACCACAAGCATTGGGCTCGCAAGGTTGATCCAACAAGTTCCCCATGGGGACGCAGTGTCTATGGCCATCTTGTACGAACCGTTCCTCGACAACTTCGAAACGCATACAGAATTAGGAAAAAGGACACAACCATTTCCATCCTCGTTGAACTTGCATTACTTGCATCTCTTGCTGCATGGGGTCTACCGTATTTTGCAGCGTTTGTTGGTCAAGCCTTCGTTGCAATCTATTTACTCGAATTTGTGAATTTCATTCAACATCACGGGCTTGAACGTGGTGAAGATGAACGTCCGAATGCAGGACATGCTTGGGAAAGTCGTACACGATGGTCACGATACACGTTGATGAACCTCCCTCTCCATGCTGCGCATCATCTTCGCTCAAGCACGCCGTACGAACGACTGCGCCCGTACGATGAATCGCCTCAACTCCCTGGTGGCTACTACCAGATGTTCTGGATTGCGTTGATTCCGCCGTTGTTTAACCGTCTGATGCAAAAATCTGCCAATCATTCTGGCGGCGTTGGTGGAGCATAGCCTCCATCAACAGCTTCCTGAACAATGCCTAAGTCGGATTCGACCATCATCTGAATGAGTTGCTCGAAGGTTGTCTTGGTTTCCCAGCCGAGTTTTTCCTTTGCATACGTTGGGTCTCCAATCAACAAATCAACTTCAGCAGGACGGAAGAATTTGGGATTGGTTCGTACTCGAACAACACCGTTTTGATCGGTTGCCATGGTATCAACACCTTCTCCAGACCAGGTTAAATCCAAGCCAATGTGTGAGAAGGCGAGACTGATCATATCACGAATGCTGTGGGTTCGACCCGTTGCAATGACATAGTCATCAGGCGCATCTTGTTGAAGCATCTTCCATTGCATCTCAACATAATCGCCAGCGAATCCCCAGTCCCGCTTGGCATCGACGTTGCCGATGTGGAGGCACTCATCGAAGCCATGCTTGATACGAGCGACCATCATGGTTACCTTTCGTGTAACGAATTCAAGACCGCGTCGCGGACTTTCGTGATTGAAGAGAATGCCTGTGCATGCGAACATGTTGTACGATTCACGGTAGTTTCGGGTAATCTCGAATGCCATGACTTTTGCACAACCATATGGCGAGCGTGGGTGGAACGGTGTTTGTTCCGATTGTGGAACTTCACGTACCTTTCCGTATTGCTCGCTTGAACCAGCTTGGTAGAAGCGGCAGTCTGGCGCATGCTTTCGAACGGCTTCAAGACAGCGCAGTGCGCCAAGGCCAGTAATGTCGGCGGTCATCATGGGTGAGCGCCATGACTCAGGGACAAAGGACATCGCTCCGAGATTGTAGAACTCATCTGGATTGACTTGATGAACAGCATTGTCAATTGAATTTTGATCAGCTAAATCACCGTTGAGAAGGTGAAAGTTATCGTTGCTCATCAAGTGATTAATGAGGTTACGACCGAGTCTTGGTTGCGATACACGACGGACCAATCCATAGACTTTGTATCCCTTTTCGAGGAGCAATTCAGCAAGGTAGGAACCATCTTGTCCAGTTATCCCAGTGATGAGTGCGGTCTTCTCGCTCATAACAAATCCTGATGCTTCCCTTTTTTCAAAGCGTCGCAAGTCGATGTGGAGTCAATAGATACAAAACATTGTAAACAAATAACGTCGCGATTCTAACTGCATGAGGAAAAACTGGGGTAATTGATATGCTACACGTGGACGGTTTAACCAAGAGTTTTGGCTCACTAGACGTGCTCAAAGGCGTCCACATGGAAGTCAAAAAAGGTGAGATGGTTGCGCTCATGGGCCCATCAGGTTCTGGAAAATCAACGCTCTTGAACATCATCGGAGGTTTGCTCGCCGGCGATGGTGGTAGCATTACCCTCGATGAGCGGTCTTACGGGCAGAAAGGGCCCTCCAGCGTTGTTGATGTTCGTCGAAACAAGGTTGGTTGGATCTTTCAGGATTTTCACCTTCTTGACAACCTATCCGCCCTTGACAACGTTGCAATCGCCCTTGAGTTATCTGGAATGCCTTCGGATGACGCAGTGGCTGCAGCTGAAGCCGCACTAACGAAAGTCGGCCTTGGCGAGCGACTCAATTTTATTCCCGACCAACTCTCCGGTGGACAGCAGCAACGTGTTGCGATTGCTCGAGCCATTGCTGGCAATCGACCTGTTCTCCTTGCAGATGAGCCGACTGGAAATCTCGACATTGCAAGCGGCAAAGAAGTTCTCAAACTCTTCAAAGATCTCTGTCATGATGAGGAAAATCCCATTTCAATTCTCATGGTAACTCACGATCCTGACCTTGCTTCGAGTGCTGACAGAATGCTTCTTCTCAACGATGGGAAAACGGAAGCATCCGACATTCGCTCTGCTTGGGGCCTTGATGAGGAAGGTGAGGAAGAATGAGTGATGATGCCTCCAATTTGCAAGACAGCGACTTTGGCCAGAATCGTTCTCGAGTTCGACGCTACCAACACGCCTTGATGGAATTGCCAAGTCGACTCCGACTCGCAGGTCAGAGCGCATGGCGTGGTAAGGAACGTGGAATGGCAGTCATTGCTGGTGTTTTCCTCGCATCGCTTGTTATCACCACCGTTCTTGCTTACGGTGTTGGATTGTCCCAGTTGTTCTTTGAAGAATCTCTGGACTCCGAACCGTTCGATGCCAAGATTGAGTTTGCACGAACGCCTGTTGAGAACGCATCAGGTTGGACCAACAATACCACGACGATGACCGAAGTCTGTGACGAATTGATGGATGAATTCTCGGAATTCAACGATTGTACCCTTGTTCTTGGACGTCAAGGAATCCACAGTGGTGGCTTCTTCAACATCGAGTTCGTTGTTGCTCAACCACTCGAAATGCGAGCGATTTCAGACAACGAAAATCCGTTATGGGATTCGATGAATTTCGACTATCCTGAAGCGCTTGATGCGGGCCCACCCATTTCGGATAAGCGAGCCATTCGATTCCTTGGACCAGAAGCATTTGATGGTGAGTTGGCCGATCGGCTCGGCGAGAACATCATCGCTGGTTTGGGCGAGTGGCCTACGCCAGAAAACATGAGCGATGACCGCGGAATTATCTTACCATCGACCATTGCAAGTGAAGCGCAAGCCAAGGTTGGAGATGTTCTTGATGAACTCACCTTCGCCTATGTTGTTGATGAATCGACCCTGCTTGAGGCGAGCATCACGGAAGACAACTGTGCTGGTGAAATTACACCTGAAAACAATGAGATGATCTACTGCCGAATGTGGATGACTGTCGAAAACCTCACCGTTATGGGCATTTACGAGCCATGGGATTTTGGTAACCCAACACTTCCTTTCAATCCGATCTTTACGACTTGGGAAGTCCTTGAAGAGTCGCAACGAGCGACCTTGATCGACAACGATCACATGTATCTCGGTGTCACCATTGATCGAGGCCAGTTGCCTACGACCTCAACGGCTGATGCGGCTGAGTGGCTTGAGAATCTAGGAACTGAAGTTCAAGATGGCAACTACACCGATGCAGGTGTTGAACTATACTACACAGACATTGTTTCAGGCACCATTCTTTTCCTCAACATCTTCCTCGGACTCATCCAAATTTTCGATTACATCATCATGATTCCAATCGTTTTCCTCTCCATAGCTGTCCTTATCTATGGTCTGGTTCTTTCGCTCGAACAACGACGTCGTGAAGTCAGTATCCATCGTGTTATTGGAGCGGATGGAAAGAGTTTGCAAGGCATGGTCCTATTGGAATTGTTTGTTATGTCTTCGGTCGCTTGGTTGATCGGTTACATCTTGGCCCTCATGGCCGTTCCAATCGTTCTCTCAGCGGTCGGTTTCATGGAATTTAGGACCGGCGATTTCGATGTCAACCCAACGCTTGGTATTGGCTCAACCATGTTCACCGCCATTGCCACGCTCGGACTTGCCATGATCTTTGGACGCAGTCGTGCTCGAGATTTCATCGAACTCGAAATCGAAGAAGGAGTTCGCAAAACCACGGTCAAAGCAGAACCAAAGCGATGGCTTCACTGGTCTGCATTCTTGTTCGGCATGCTTGCCGTCATCGACACGTGGCTTGAGATGAACGGTAGCGAAGATGGTATTGTTTCCAACTTCTTCATTGAAGGATTGATTGGAATCATTGGACCATTCGCTCTTTGGATTGGAGGAGCATTGCTTCTCGGCCGAATTGGTGCAAAGGGTCCTCAAATCATGCAACTCTTGTTCGGACGTTCACCGCTTCTCAAAGATGTCAAGCGCGGCTTAAAGGGCTCAGGATCGGCCGAGTCCGTGAATCGACTTGCAGTCATTATGCTTCTCACGCTCTCCATTGTGACGTTGGCTGCTGTTCAAGGCTATACGGGAACACTCGTCGATGAGAAGACAGCTGATGCCACGGTTGGTTCGGACTTGCAAATTTCAACTGAGCAAGCGATTAACGCAACGACCCTCATTTCTCTTGTGAACGAATTCAGTGATGGTGATGTGAGACCTATTGCGACAAGCGTACCAGAAATCACGCTTGCTGACCAACAAGGAGGCGATAGTTTGCAAACGTTTGTTCTTCTGAATGGGAATGAGGATGTCTTACGATGGAGCGAGCAATCGATTCCTGGGACCAATGTTGATGCTGCTATCAACGCCTATTCCAACAACGGTTTCTCAGCAGGCGAAGATTCCGCCTATTCACTTGACTTGCCAGGTTCGAATCGTGGAGGTGATGAAAACAGACTCGACGATGTTCTTCTCAAGCCAGGCGATGAGAAGTCAAGAGAGATTACGTTCGTGTGGGAAAAAATTGAATTCAATTTCACTTCAGGAGGCTCTGAAGAAACAGATCCACTTGCTCTGTTCAATGCGTACACGCTTCTGATGGATGCCGACTGGGGTGGACTCAATCTTTCTGGACAGGACCTTGATGAGAGAGATTTGGGACGTGTGGACCTGTCGAACACCAACCTCGCAGGTGCTGACCTCTCAAACATGAACATGAGCGAATCAATTCTCCTTGATGTTAACCTCAGCAATGCAGACTTGACAGGAGCCAACCTTGAGAATGCGATCCTCGTCAATTTCATGGGTGGTTCATTGGAAGATACAGACCTCACCAATGCAAATCTCGCAGGTGCGTTTGGTTTCTTTGATCTTTCAGCAGCGACTTTGTCGAATACGACATGTCCAGACGGAACCAACAGCGATGACACCAGCTGTGCAAATGGTGCAAGTGAGATACCTCCTCCGTTGGCAGCAGATCTCTTCTTTGCTGATACGCGTGTTCAATTGATTGTAACACCGTATACGACTTCGATGTACTACATGGGAACACACGAATACATCCCAGGAGTCGGAGCAGCAACGATTGCATCTGCGTTGATCATCGGTGAGGATTCATGGCGTAGTCTCGTTGGAGATGATGCAGCTAACAACTTGACCTCCACAACGTGGATTGTTCATGTTGGTGGTCTATCAGGCGAAGCACTGGAATCACTCGCTTCCCAGATTAAAGCAGATGCCCGTGTTTCTGGTGTTCTTGATTGGTCAAGCACACACAAAGAAGTTGAGCGAAATGGTGGTCTTATTTTCGGTACACCTGGCTTGCTCTCTCTGCAATTTGTTGTTGCAAGTGTGGCTGCAATAGCATCGAGTTTCGTTTTCCTCTCCTTGGTGTTGAGCCAACGGCAAAAAGAATTGGCTGTCTTACAAGCGATCGGAGCCTCTCCAAACCAAATCATTCGATTGGTTCTGTTTGAGATTCTCTCAATCGTCGTTGTTTCGATGGCACTCGGTATTGTTCTCGGTGCCGGATTGGCGTTGTCGTTCAACGGTTTCTTTGACATCTTTGGATTCATCTTCCAAATCTTTGGAGGTTCATCGACGACGATACAACGGACCTTGGTCTATCCATGGTCACAGATTATTCTCGTGTCCTTGGCAGTCTTTGCTGCCGTTGTCGTTGCCTTGTTGGTGACAACACGTCGAGCGTTAACAGCAGACTTGGCTAGTGTGCTGAAGGGGGAATGAAGATGAGTGAAACAATTCTTGAATCGGATGGCTTGTACCACGTGTACGAATCGAAGGCTGAAGACGGAAACGTCGTTGCGTTACGCGGACTTCACATCAACATGAAAGCTGGCGAAGCCATTGCCGTTGTTGGTCCTTCTGGCTCTGGTAAATCCACACTCATGAAGTGTCTTGGTGGATTGATGAAACCAAGTGCAGGTTCGGTGAGTCTTGCTGGAAAGAACATGACACGATTGAAAGGACAGGAACTTGTTGAGCTGCGACAAAAGACCGTTTCGTTCATTTTCCAAGAAGGAAATCTCCTTCCCGATTTGAACGCTCGGGACAACGTCGCTCAACCACTACGTCATCAAGGAGTGTCCTCAAAGAAAGCACTCGCACAAGCCGATGCTATGCTTGAGCGCTTAGGAATGGCGCATCGAACGCGCGCACTTCCTGCTATGCTCAGCGGTGGAGAGCAGCAGCGTGTTGCCATTGCTCGAGCACTCATTACCCGTCCTCGATTGATTCTTGCAGATGAGCCAACAGGTGCGCTTGATCCAGTCACAAGTCGAGAAGTTCTAGCCTTGTTCAAGAATTTGCACGAGAACGATGGTGTATCCTTCCTGATTGTCACGCACTCGAAGGAAGTCGCTTCGTTCGCAAACCGCTCCTTGGAACTTCGAGACGGCCGATTCGTTGCCGAACACGGTGATTCCATCGATGTTGAAGATTTGAGCAAAGATCGAGAACTCATTATCGATGAAACAGGAACCGTCACATTGCCTCCAGATCTCTTGGTTCGCCTTGGAGGTGCAGGACGATACACAGTTGGAAATGTCGCAAGCGGATATCTATCACTGCAAGGCGATTCTGTTGAAGCCATGGGCAAGATGGAACTTGCCCAAGTGTGTCCTGCCTGCAAATATGATTATCTTGATAGCGATGCGCAGGAGTGTCCATCTTGCGGTTCAAGTCGGCCCATGGTGGAAGTTCAAGCATGAAGCAACTTACCTCATTCGTAAGTTATCTCGAGGGTTTCTCAGCGCTGTTCCTGTTTGCAGTGGCGATGCCTGTCAAGTACATCGGTGGTGATCCTGAACTGGTTTCACTCGTTGGCGCCATTCATGGGGGTCTCTTTGTCGCATTCATCGCCTTGCTGTTTGTCGGCGTAGGGCGACAATGGAACATGACTGCATTGATTCACGGGTTCATCGCTGCAGTTGTCCCAGCAGGACCGTTTCTTTTCGATGGAATGCTCATCAGTGGCGAGTATGACCTTGAGTAAACAACAGATTGAGCATCGAAGTCTGTGGAATGATTATATCCTTTGAAAATAGAACCCACGCTAAGACGTGATAATCTTGGATGCAAAAAAAATCTTTCAACCGAAAATATGGTACATCATTTGTGGCGCTATGGCCTTGATTGGTGGAATTGAAAATATGATCAACGCCGAAACTTGGGCCGAAAGCGCCTGGGGTACGGACGGCGTAACTGAACAAAGCAAAGCAATGGAGACGCTCTTCGGACTCTTCATGTGTGGATTTGGGGCAATGGGTCTCGTTTGCGCCTTCGTGCTTGATGGGACAACCCAGGCTAAATTTGCGATGGTGAATGCAGGTGTCATCATGGCATTCTTTGTCGCCATGTTCGTGGTTCTACCTGGAACAGGCTACGAAATGCCAGGTGTTGCTTGGTTAGTACCACCATTCCTGTTCCTAGGTGGTCTTCTTGCTGCTGGTTACTTGCACATGAACGGTGTAGATTCTGCTCAAGAGGCTGCTTGATATGGATGCGAAGTCGATTCTCATCACGAAGGTTTGGCTAACGATCATTGGTGTCATGCACCTCCTCATGGGCGTCATCGTCAACTACATGGAAAACGGTAGTGAGGACAATCTCGCAGGATTTGGATTTTTTGCCATGATTAGCTTCTACCTACTTTATGTCGCATTTATGACTGCAGGACAGGTACAAGCACGATTGGCAGTCATTTTCTGTGGACCAGTTGTTGTTTGGTTTGTCGTCTGTATGATGATGGATCTCAGTCTCTTTGGGGCTCCGGTTGCGCCTATGCCGGAAGCAGTTCTACCACTCGTTCTCTGGGGTATGCCAGCACTATGCGGCATCCTCGATTGGAACATGGACGAATCCGCTCCAGCAACTGAAGCATAAGTCAAGCAGCTTTGACACCTTGTGGCCAAAGTACGAGGATGAGTGTCTTACCACGTGTCTTCGGTGTGTGTGCTGATTCTGAGTCCATCCATACGATCGATCCAGTAGGATAGGTTCCATCTTCATCCCAGACTTCACCTTCGAGGACGACGTAGCATTCACCACCAGGATGACTGTGTGGCATGAAGGCATCCACTTCGACTTCGGATTGGGCCTCATAGAGTACCAAGGATGTCTTCTCTTCACGCTTGAGTTTGCCCAAACGAACACCGGTTCCGAAATCCTTCCATGAGATGTTTTCTTCCAACCAATCCTCATCGATGTTGAAACTGAGCCAATCGGCCATGTCGTGTGTAAAGACCATGCCTACCCGAAGGCGTCCAATATGATGAGATGTTCGGTTTAAATCCAAACATCGTTGGATGCAGTTAATTCGCTCGCAGCATCCCCTGTATTGACAACACCTTGAGGTTCAATCAGCATAATTTTGCATTCCTCTTTCGCATAAGGGCGATGTTGTACTCCTTTTGGGACGACGTACATTTCGCCAGCATTCAATTCCATCGTTTCAGATTCAAATTCGATGAACAACGTTCCTTCAATCACCAAAAAGAATTCATCCGTGTCCGAGTGATTGTGCCAGACAAAATCACCCTCAACTTTTGCAATCTTGATTTGATAATCGTTCAATTCACTGATGATTTTTGGTGTCCAGTGTTCATTGAACAAAGCGAATTTTTCATCCAAGTTGATTTTCCTCATAGCCTCACCCTAACTTACTGATCATTCGATGGAAGTGATGAACCCCTTGTTCATGCTTCGCTGAATATCTCCCTCTCTTGTACGAATTAGAACGCAGTCCCTTCATGCAGTTTTCGACGACGAATTGGTCTTGGAGTTCGACCTTATCCAACTCTGCTCCTGCTCCTTGCTCCAACAATTCTGGATGTTTTACATAACTTCGAAACAAAACCGTTGTTGAATCACATGCATTCGGAACAACAACGTTGACCGAAACACCCCACGGGTAGACATTGATCATCAAATTCGGGAAGAACCACCAGTAGTATGCAGCGATGTTCTTTCCATAATCAATAGACGATTCTGGGAGTTCAAAACAAACATCCCCGCCCTTCGCCATCCCGATCTGCAAAACACCGTGTTCGAAGCACTCCGTGCTGTATCCATCCTTGTCCAGCGCTTCGTTTAATTCAGGATGGACGTATGGAATGTGAAAACCTTCCAAATAATTGTCAACGTACAACATCCAATTCGCATCAATGTCCCAGTTTCGATCCCGTTCTGAATCGTACTTCAAATCTGAAAAGAACCAACCAAGACGTTCCTGTATGGGACGAAACACGTCTCCCACATCGGCTTCGGGGTTCAACGACGTAAATTCAAATCCATTCCACGTCTGGAATTCGAGCGATGTCAAATCATCGTTCTCATTCGGAAAATCAACAACATCCGCGAATCCAGGCATGTGTTTCATCGCTCCTTCTCGATTGAATGTTCGTCCATGGTAGGGACATTGCAGTGTCTTCGCATTGGAATTCTCGTGGCATAGAACCATGCCTCGATGTGTGCAAACGTTCGACAGCATGTGTGTCGATTCACCATCATCAATGCGCACCATCGGCTCATTCAGAACTCGACCAACATGATCAATCGGCGTAATTGCCGACGTGAATTGGTCGCTCAAACCAACAAATTGCCAAGTTCTTTGGAAACTCTTGAGGATTTTTCGAAATAGCTTCTCATCGGTATAGTATTTCGACGGAAGGGTCATTGCAACTCGGATATCCGAATCGATCAAGTCCTCCGACATGAGTCGAATGTCGGACTCCGTTCTCTTGAGTCTTGGGGTGTTTTGAAAACAGGAAAACACCTGCTATGAGCATGGCGGAACCTCTTGCACTTCCGGAGTTTCCTCCTGATGGACCGTGGTCAGCCTACGTCTTGTTCATCATCTGGATGCCATTGTTGCTCAGAATTCTGTTTTTGGTCCTTCCATTCCGAAAAGCAATCAAAAAGCTAGCGCCACACACTGGCTGGGCACTCAAGCAACTTCGTGAACTTCCAGTAAGAGGTTTTGGAATCTTGGCAGTTAACGAAATTCTCGCATTCATGATACCACCGTTAGTCGTTTTGATGCTTCGATTGTTGCTCGACCCAATTGGTTGGCAATCTTGGGATGAGGTATCCGTTTTCGGAATCGTACTGCTTTCGATGTTGGTTTCTGTTTGGATTATGCTGGATTTGCTTCGAATCTTCAGAGTCAGACGGATGTTGAAAGCAATCGACAGGTACGATGTGGACAAACTCAGAAAAATTGCTGACGCAGGTTTGGGCGTGCGTGGCTGGTTGAGGAAATTCGCAGGTAAGGATAAGCCAAAGGAGCCTGAGCCAACAACAAACCGTGTTGCAAGGAGGTCGGCAAAGATATGGGCAGGTAGGGCACTCATGGCCGGTCGTTTGACTCCACAAGGCTTGCTTGGTTCACTTGCTATTGGTGCTGCACTCGAAGCAGCAAAAACAGGAGCAGGAAAAATAAGCGATCGGATTGATCAGAAGATGCAAGAAGAGTTCGATAAAATAGCCCAGGTCAACTCGAAAACACTTCTTAATCTGCTGATTCGAGATTTTGCAATGGGAGTTTTACCTCTCATTGCGTTAGCGATATTACCTCTTATTGTCTGAATGCCCTGAAGAATTATAACAAGTATTGAGAGGTTTAATTCATATCATCCGAATAGGTAAACCATGCCCGAACTTGGTTCCGGAGACCCTGCCCCCCAATTTTCTCTTCCTGCAATCGATGGCTCAACCTTCAATATGGCTGATGTCAAAGGCAAACGAGTCATTCTAACGTTTTTCAGATTCTCATCATGTCCATTGTGTAACATGCGGATTCGCCGCATCATTCAACGATGGGATGAATTTTCGGATGATGCTGTCATGGTTGCGGTTTTTGATGCAAAAATTGGTGAGTTACAGAAACGGATGAAAAAACACAACGCTCCATTCATTGTAGTCGCAGATGAGACATATGAGCAATTCACAAAAAATGGTGTAACGAAATCGTTCTTCAAATTCATGTGGGGCGCTATGCGCTCACCACTCACGTTGTTGCAGGCGACACTCAGAGGATACGTACCTCTCACCATGTCGATCTCAAAACTATCAACAATTCCTGTGGACATTTTAATCGACGAAGAAGGTAAGATTGTCGAAGCACATTACTGTAAGGATACAGCAGATCATCTTCCTCTTGAGAAAATGATTGCATTTTCTCATGGTGCATGAGCACTAATCCGTAAATTCTCTCGATTTCGCNNCAGATTCTCATCATGTCCATTGTGCAACATGCGCATTCGCCGCATTATTCAACGCTGGGGTGAATTTTCTGATGATGCCGTAATGGTTGCGGTTTTCGATGCGAAGATTGGTGAGTTACAGAAGCGAATGAAAAAGCACAATGCTCCCTTTGTGGTTGTTGCAGATGAAACCTATGAGCAATTTCTAAAGAACGGCGTGAAGA
>DUJC01000136.1 GCA_013330015.1 Candidatus Poseidoniaceae archaeon
AACAGGAGTAGGAGTCGTTTGGTTGCGATCTCCTCCGTACAGGCATTCGAGAACACCAGGACGTGCGTGTATCTCCAAAGACCTCACAACATTTTGACCGATCCCTACATAAAGCGTCTCATTGAAGGCTTCCTCGCCGAGGAAGGTGCATACCAATGTACCATCGAAGGCTCGCTCTCCGTTTGCGTTGGTCGAAGTAAGATTGAATTGAATCAAATCCCCTGCGAGATAATTTTCCGTTGCCAATTCAATGTCAAGATGAACATTTGGCAGTGGCGGCGGGCCAACGTGGATGGAGTCGTTTTGTTCGGTGCTGGTTCCGTTGATGGACATTTCAACTTCGAGTTCGCCTTCAATGACATCTGTTGATGAGAGATAAACCAGAACTTCAGTGGTCATCGAATCGATGGAAACGCCCTCGAAGAACACGGTTTCATTCCATGTGGCTTGACGTATTTCGAGCATAATTGATGCTGTTTGAGCACTGGCTCCAATGTTCTCCACAGGTATTTCGAGATGCAGGCGATCGCCTTGTCGAACCGTTGTGTTTGAGGTCAACACAGCGTTTTCATCCGCTCCAGAGTAAGTGAGTGAATTGACGCCTACGAATTGAACGTCGACAGGCCCATTTGCTTGTGCAGATGGGATTGTCAGCATCGCACAGAGGAGCATAGCAATCAGAACAGTGGCTTGTACACGACAACCACGCTGTTCCATATTGTTCCTCAAACAATGGAGGTTTTTGAGCATGATGTTGAACAAAGACATGACGGGAGGTTTATTGGTGGTTGCAGGGTGGGGCCAACACATGACGCCTGAGGAACTCTTGGCCATCACTCCAGAGTTTCTTGGCAAAGCCATCCTTCACCGCAGAGAACGGCTCGCTGCGGAGATACCAGAACAACTCGATGCTCGTAGCGATGAACTCACGGAAGCAGCGGCCATGGCCCGCTCTGCAAAGGCAAAGCGTGATGATGTCAACAAGAAGGTCGCTTCACTGAAAAAAGAGAGGAATGAGGCGCAAGCAAAAGCAAAGAAACTTTTCATCGAAGCCAACACCATCCGTGAATCGATTCCACAGCAGAGGGGAGACACAGTCCCAGAACCTGAGTGGGCGAAAGATCGGTTGCAACAACGCTTGGATGCCTTGGACCTATCACTCCAAACCAACTGGGGCACGCACGTCGATGAACGAACAACATTGAACGAGATGAAGAATCTCATTCGAGCGCACGAAGAGTGGGTCGATTCCCGCAAAGAGAAGTTTGCTGAAATCAACAACATGAAAGAATTGAGAGAGAAGGCCAAAAAACTTCTGGAAACAGCAGACAAGGCACATCAAGCCATGGTTCAACTGCACGATGAGAATCAAATCTTCCACGACACATACATCGAAAACGAACGGAAGAGAAAGCATGCCGATGCAAGGACGACTCGCCTTGCACAAGCACTCGATGAAAGCCAGCAAGGGATTGACTTCTGGAGCAACTGCATTGAAGAAGGATTCCATGAGCTTATGTTGGACGCTCAGCGTGTTCGAGAAGGCGGTAAATCGACACGTGCTCTTGCTCGCGAGCGTCGTGAACAGCAAGAACAAGGTGGTGAAGAAGAATGAGTGTTTGCACCATCACTGGACTTTCAAAAGAGCAACAAGAGCGTTGGTCACACCTTTACAGGCACCTCGTCGAAGACATTGAAGTCCCTGATGTTTCTACCATCGATGAAGCACGAATCCAAGCACTTGATTCAGAATTGTCAAGCTTGATCAAGAAAATTGGCGATGCAAAAGCAAAGAGTAGGGAATCACTTACAAAGCACCTAAAGAGCCTCTTATTCCGCCGATTCGGGAAAAATGCTGTCGTCGAAGCATTTGGTTCAAGTGTAACAAATCTCTCCATCGGAACAGGCGACCTTGACCTGTGCTTGTCGTTCAAAAACAAGCCTCCACAAAAGGTGCTGAGGAAGTTGTCAGGACTGTTTCATGAAGAGGGAATGGAGAACATCCAAGTGATTCCAAAAGCACGGATTCCGATTATCAAATTCAAAGATCCTCGATCCGGTCTTGATGTGGACATTTCCCTCGACAACAGACTCGCCATCCACAATTCAATGATGCTCAAGTCATACGCTCAAGAGGAACGTCTGCAGCGACTAATTCAGATGGTCAAATATTGGGCAAGCCGCAGAGGCATCAACAATGCCTTTGAGGGAACACTCTCGTCCTATGCCTGGACCTTACTCAGTATTCAACATGCCCAACTGGTCCAACCACCACTTGCTCCAAACAGGCAAAAGGACGTTGAACCGAATCCACTCACCTTCAAAGGAACGACCTACGATGTCAGCTACAACGATGAGCACTTTGCAACCAAAAACAACCAATCCCTCGCTTCATTGTTGATTTCGTTCTTTGAGCGATTCGCAACACGATGGGATTGGGAGACCATGGTTGTTTCAATTCGAAGCGGCGAAGCATTGTCAGCCAAAGCAAAGAAGTGGCAGCATACTGGCCCTCTTCCGCTTGAAGTTGTGACAGGAGCAGATGACGGATGGATGGAACACATCATGCCGATTGAGGATCCATATAATCACGAGCATGACCTTTCTCGTGTCGTCCGTGCTGAAGGCGCCATGACGATTCAAAATGAATTCATGCGTATCATCGAATTGCTCTCCAAGGGATCCTCATGGAAGGACATTTGTGAACCAGTCGTGGATATTGAAGAAGAACCGAGCGATCTGTTCCACGATTTGAGAAGCACTTCACCCGACGAAATAGCAACACGACTTGAGCAACTTCGAGCCGACTTGGAGGTTGTTGAATCGCAAATTCGTGAACTTGTTGAGGAGCGTCAGCATTCAAAGGAACTGCTTGACCTTCTACGAGGTGGACTTCGAGAAACTCGGAACGTACGTTCCGACCGTCAACAAATCCTCTCTGAACTCCGTCCACTGAGTATGAAAGTCCAGGAAATGCGGGAAGTTCGTGATGGCATCAATCAAAGGATTGCAATACCTACCAAGCGAATCAAGCAAGAAATGTTGCGTATTTTCGAGAAACTTACCGCAGAGGTTGATGTCTTCAGTGCACCAAATCTTGGTGTAGAAAAAGGCGACTTTGCCTATTTCTTTGAATTGCAAGCCATGTACGAAGCATCCCTCAAGTCAAACGAAGCACACCAGGAATTCATCAAACTCCGACGTGAGCAAAATCAAGAATATCGTGCGTTGAAGAAAACCAAAAAACAGGAAGAGGATGTATTGGCGAAGCTTGCTGCAAGCAACCCAGCACTCGAAGGCATTCATCCGAATCCTAAATCGGTCAAAGAGTTCCAAAAGAATGCGAAATTGCTCCAACGTTCAATCAATGAGCGATACTCCTCAAAGCACGAATTACGCCGTGAGATTGGCAGGCTTGAAGCATGGCAACGTGTTTCAAAGAAGAAACAGAGAGGCGCCAATCGCAGAGCTCCACGCAACGATCGTCAACAACGATCTCGAAGACCCAGAGCGCCTGAGGTCAACATCAATGAGGTCCGACAAAAAGCATCGAGTGGTGGTTCAATTTCCCTCAACGAACTTGATGCTTTGCTGTCCAAGGGCGGCATTGCAAGCATCGGTTCAAGCGATGGACAAAAGCAACAGCAGAAGCAACGACAATCCAAGAAGCGTTCATCTCGAAAGATCGACATCCGTCAAGGACGAACACGTGGACGAAAAGAAACAAGGAAGTGAGCCATTGAACGAGGGATGGCGACGAGGCCTTTCCCCTTCGCAGTTATCCATTGAGTGGACAAGTCGAGTGCAGAAACTGTTCCTCGAAGGAACCGGTGAAGAATACTTCATCGGGACAATTCAATCTTTACCGGTCCCAGATTGGAATGGAAATTTCATGCTATTTGATTCTGAAAACGAACATCAAGAGTCGATGCGAGGATTGCTTTGGACGACACCATTCAAGGACGATACAGTACGAATTGTTTCCTTTGTTCTCGATGAGGGAGCACGCGGCAAAGGTTGGGGTTCACTCGTTTGGAATATGTTGGCAGACCAACTCCTTTCCTCCGGTTACATCTTTGTCCAACTTGAGGTACGGGCTTCAAACGAAGGTGCGATATCGTTCTATAGAAAAAGAGGCTTAGAAATTGTTCAAGAATTGCACGGCTATTATCGGCAAGGATTGGGCTACATGATGCATGGCCAACTACGACATCATCATCCAAACAATGATACGCCTTAGAGTAAGGTTACCATCGTGCAAGAAATCTTGAATGCGCTACGACAGATACCGTGTGTTACGTCTGTTGAACATCTCAACGATTCAATTCAAGATGATAGTTTCAATATGGAATCGATACGAAACCTCCTTGTAAATAGGAAGAAAGTGACACTCATCGGCAAGAATGGTTGTGCTGTTTTCTTTGCTCAAAAATCAAACATCATCCTCATTCGCTCCGAAGCCAACGTCAACTTAGGAGCCATCGACCTGTTGCTTGATTCAATCAAATAAGGGACCGAGTACAACCAAACCATGTGGGCCTACGTCGACGGCTTGTTTTTCCATAGCGTGACGAATGTGACGCATCTTTTCGATCTGCATGGTTCGGACGAGCTTACCATTGCGATGATCTATGCCCATGTTGATGACAGCATCCGCAAGGAATCCCTCATTGCCTTGAAGTTCTGCATGACTACCTATATTTCGCTCGGTGATGAGCATCACATTGAGGTTCATGGAACGAAGGAAGTCAAAGAAGGAGAACATCTTCTTTCGCATGACCTCATCGATGGTGGTGAGAGAATAGATGGCTCCGAGTGAATCAAGTACGAATGTTGTGAAGCGATCACCGTGTGTTTGCTTAAAGTGTTCAATCATTTTTCTTGTAAATTTGAGATAGTCCATGTCCTCGTTTTCTCGACGAAGTTCAGTAAAATCCGTCACTTGCAAATTCATTGGAAGTTGAAGCCCGAGACTGGAAGCACCACGCATGAGCGAATCCACGGTCTCTTCGACGGTGCAGTACAAACCAAATTCGCCGGTTCGATTGAGATGATTCGTGAGTAGCGTAAGGCAAAAGGAAGATTTCATTGAACCTGGAGGGCCCGTAATCAAACTGATGTAGGGTGCATGGAAGTCCGATTGTACGACGCGTTCCATTCCTTGCATTCCACCAAGAAGCACTTTCTCACCAACTACCAACATCTTCTCGATGAATTTGAACATTGCTTTTCCTTGATTTGCTCAGGTTCCGTCTATCGAACGGAGTGAAGGGGTTATATGGGCGTGGTAGGTCGGTCGGGTGTAGCATATCCAACTGTGCCACGAAACGAGAGTGATGACCATGGATGATTTCAAGCAACTCTTTGAAGAACGACGCACAATTCTTGACGGAAAAGCAACGCAGTACCGTGAAGAGCGCGACTCTTGGAACGAGAAAACAAAGGAATTGGTCTCCCAGCGAAACGAATTCAATTCTGAAGTTCGTGAATTGATTCAACTGTCGGACCAGCAAAAGCAGGTCCGTGAGCAAATGAACCAAGTCGTCCGAGAAAAGAAGGGTGTACGAAACGAAGCCAGCAAGAAGGTCTCCGAGATTCGAGACAAACTCCGTGCTAATCAGCCTGAGGAAAAGCCTGCAGAGCGAGGACCACGTGGTCGTCGAGAGCGCCCAATTACTCTCCAATCACTCCAGCGAGAATTCAGTCGTCTTGAGCGTGAGTTCGAGCGAGGAGAGCACACGGGTAAGAACGAAGGCAAGGTCATGAAGCGTCTCAAAGATTTGAACGCTAAGATTCGACAAATGAAGAAAGATCAGGCAGCATCGGACAGCGATTCAGCCGAGAACGAAGAACTCAAGGCTGCTCGAAAAGAGCATGATGAAGCCCACGAAGCCGTTCAACAAGCAGCAGCAGCCGCTCAAGAAGCACACGACTTGATGATTCAGTGGGACAAGGAAGTCAACAAGCAACGTGAACGTGCGAACTCAAAGCACCGCGAGTTGCGTAATACAAAGCAAGAGGCTGACAAAGCACATCGATTTTACATCGTTTCGCTACGCTGCTTGCACTCCATCCAAGACATGATGCGTGCACGACGAAGTGCAGAAGCCGGAGAAGGCGAGCGCCCAACTGCACGTGTCGAAGTGCAGGATTTGATGAGCAAGCTCATGTCTGGAGACACCCTCACAACCGAGGAATTGATGGAATTGCAGCGGTTTGATTGAACCTGCTCAAGCGATGGTATCAAAGACCGAGGTCGACAAGAGGCGGTTGAGAACCATGTTGCAGCGAGATGATATTGCACAAATCATCGAAGATTACGATCGGATGAAACTCCGAATTGGAATGACTGCATCACATTCTGCTCTCGATATATGCGATGGTGGAATCGAGGAAGGTTTCCCAACTGTTGCCTACTGTCAGGAAGGTCGACACAAGACCTATGCGAACTACTTCAAGACCAAGCGATCAAGTTCTGGACGCGTTCTTCGAGGTATGGTTGACAAAGCCATTGTTATGCCATCCTTCAACGATGTCATGAACGATTCAATGCAAGTCGAAATGAGAAAGCGCAATGTGGTCTACATTCCGAACAGGTCGTTTACATCCTACTCATCGATTGAAGATGTTGAAAACAAGTTCAGAGTTCCACTGTTTGGATCCAGAAACATGCTACGCATGGAAGAGCGAACAGAAGAACAAGATTACTACTGGATTCTTGACAAGGCAGGACTCCCATATCCTGAAGCCATTGAGAATCCAGAAGACATTGATTGTCTGGTAATCGTAAAACTGCATCACGCACAAAAGAAGCTTGAG
>DUJC01000064.1:0-5644 GCA_013330015.1 Candidatus Poseidoniaceae archaeon
GTTCCAACTTTCTGCTGCGGCTTGCAATTCTTCCTTCTTGAGGTATGTGTTGCCGTCTGCATTGAAATCTTGTGCGAATGCGATGAAAGCATCTTTCTCCGAAGCATTAATTTCGTTTGACTCCATAATTTTGGATAGAACGTTTTCGTTGTACTCGAGACCCTCATCGGCAGATTTTTCCTCATCAGAGACCTTTTCATCTAATTCCTCGCCTCCAATGATTGCTTGTAATTCCTTCAAGTCAATGAGACTATCACCATCCTCATCGATGGCTTCGACCAAGCGATCAACTTGAGATGGCGGCAGATCTGCAAGATTAAGAGAAAGCAAACCGTCACGAAGCTCACCAGAATCAATCATGTTGTCATCATTGGTATCGAAACGACCGAAAAGGGTCTTAACATCCATTTTATTGTTGGCCATCCACGTTCGAAGAATATCTACAACATCATCTGCTACGAAGACAACACCACACTCGGGGCATTTGGTTGAATCCAACGGTACGAGTGCATTACATGCGCCACACTCCCCGAGTGCTTCATCAGAGACGCCGGAGAAAGAAACTCCGCACTCTGGACACTCTTCCGAGTCAACAGGAACAATTGCGCGACAAGAACCACATTCGGCCATTGGAATATCTACATTTTCATCGGACATGCTTTGTCACCGAATCTTACCAGTACATGAGCGAATATAATGATTGATGGTCATTTAGACGATGAAACCTATTTATCTTCACTGATGAGGGTTGACAAGAGGAACCAATATGTCTGGTAGGATTCATTCAATCCCGGCGGAGACTACTGAATCCTTTGTAGAATCTATTGATAGGGTTGAAACATCCAACGTCCCTACAATCGTTTTCATTTCACGATATCCTGCATCAAGATTAATCGATCTTCTTGACATCTCCGAAATTCAATGCTATTGGCTTACAAATATCGAAGGCAAAGGAGTGTTGGAACCGAGTTTGGAGAAACTCAATCATTTCACAGAGTCGTTAATCTCATCTGAACAGGGTCTCCTATTCATCGAGGGGTTTGAGTGGTTGGTTTCGATTCACGGCTTTGAGGCTGTTCATTCTATGCTGCGATCTTTGGCTGAAAAAGTAGCGATGAGCCGATGGTCGATTTACCTCTCGCTGTACGAATCGAGTTACAATCAACAAGAATTATCGAGAATCATAAGAGAAGCACCGATTCTTGAATTCAAATCAAATGAGATGACCATTCAAAATGATGGTGCGGAAACATCTCACCCACATGCGAGCACATTAGAAAAAACCCTCGAGATGGATTTGAATGATGATGGCACACCAAAGCTTGTACTATTAACAAAACTTCCACGCAGTGGTTTCACCAAACAAATACTTCAGCGTCGCATCCTTCAATGGAGGCGAATGGGACTTGATACCTCAGAAATAGAGGCGAGCCTGTATTCAAATAATCTCGATGCCATTTACGAAGAATACAGCATGGTCGAGGAAAAGGTACGCAGGGCTACTGAGTTGGAACGTTACGTTGTTACAAACATCAGGGATACACAAGAACGCGCAATTGCTCTGTTCCGTTTACGACAACTCACCGGACTTGACCAGCTTGAGAAACAATACTTTTCAGAGTGATTTGCGAAGTGGCGATTCAAGCATTGATTGAATGACACTCAACCAACTCGACGATGTAAACTCAGCGGCTATGGTTTGAATCTCTTTACTCGTGTTTCGGTCTGCAAAACCTGGTAGTACAACATTGTTCATGCAACGAATCAAAGATTCAACACACGTTGATGATGGTTTCTCAATCAATTGGATAGCTCTATGTGCAACAAAAGCCTCACAAGCAACTACTTCTCTACAACGCTGAATGGCCTCCATTAGATTCCAACTTGCGGTTGCACCCATACTCACATGGTCTTCTTGGCCTGCTGATGTTGTCGTTGAAAAAGCGGTACGTGGATTCGCATGACCTCGTAATTCCCCAAGTGACGCTGCTGCAACATATTGTACAATCATTAAACCAGATTCAAGACCAGGATTCTCTGCCAAAAAAGGCCGTAATGCACGACGATCGGGATCGAGCATCTGATCGATTCGTCGCTCACTTATGGAGGATAATTCAAACAGACCTAGGCTCATTGCGTCTGCAACGAGTGCGAGAACCTCGGCATGGAAGTTGCCTTGGGATACTACCTCGTGGGACCCGGGATTTTGTGGCGTTGGAAAAATTAGAGGATTGTCCGTGGATGAATTCAATTCTATTGAAACGGTATCAATCAATTTCTGAAATGATTCCTGAACTGGACCATGCACTTGAGGTATGCATCTGAATGAGTATGGGTCTTGGACACGATTACAATGGCTATGGTCATGAAGAATTTTCGAATCTGACATAATTTCATTCATTCTTGATGCTACGAAAAGTTGACCCTGATGTGGACGCGTATGATGTATCCTTCGATCAAATGGCGCGAGGGTTGATTCGGTAGCATCAATCGACATACCAGCAACGATATCGGCATATGTCAGCAATTGTCGTAATTGTTCAACCGATATGGCAAGCATGCCTGTGATGAGACTTGTGCCATTGATGAGTGATAAACCATCTTTTGCTCTAAGGGTCAACGGAGCTAGTTCGCATTCTCGAAGTGCATCCATGGCATTGATCACTTGCTCATTGTATTCGACTGAGCCTTCGCCGATGAGAGCGCAGGCCAAATGCGAGAGTGGTGCTAGGTCACCACTAGCGCCAAGGCTACCGATACGAGGAACGATGGGGTGAATTCGATGGTTAAGGAACGCTTGCAACTGTACGACAACATCAGGATGGCAGCCAGAGTGGCCTTTGATAAGTGAATTGAGGCGAACACACATCATTGCGCGAACAATTTCAGTTGAAAGATGAGGGCCTATACCTGTAGCATGAGAACGAATTAGGTTTACCTGAAGTTGTTCAACTTCATCATGGCTCACCTGTGTATGAACAAGCGAACCAAATCCGGTATTGATGCCGTAGACTGTTTCATCACCTTCTACGATACGGTCAACGACATTTCGAGCGATTTTCACACGTTGCATGGCATCGTCTGAAATTTCCACGAGTGCTTGGCCGTGTGAAACATCAAAGACATCCAATGTATTCAATGTCGTACCATCAAGTGTCACAGTTCGGCTACGCATTTAATCGCCTCCGAGTATATCATCCAATAGATCATCATCGACAACTTCTGGAACAGTTACACGCAAGTGTGGATTGATGTCCATTGCGCGTTGAATTGATTTTATGGCTCCAGAATTGCGAGCCCAAGCACGGCGAGCAACACCATTTGTAACGTCCCAATGCAGCATCGATTGTATGCGTCGTTCTGAATCTACAGAACCATCGATGACCATTCCAAAACCTCCATTTGAAACTTCTCCCCAGCCAACGCCTCCCCCGTTGTGCAAACTCACCCAAGTTGCACCACGCATAGCATCGCCGACGAAGTTGTGGACCGACATGTCCGCTGTCCATTTTGATCCGTCACGAATGTTTGCGGTTTCACGGTACGGCGAGTCAGTACCGCTGACGTCATGATGATCACGCCCAAGAATAACTGGTGCTGTGATACGTCCATCTGCAATTGCTCTGTTCATGGCACTTGCGATACGCGTACGCCCTTGCTCATCAGCATACAAAATACGGGCTTTAGAACCGACGACCAGTTTATGGCCATCTGCTTCACGAATCCAACGAAGGTTATCTTGAATTTGCTGTTTGACATCGGCATCCGCTTC
This sequence comes from Candidatus Poseidoniaceae archaeon, assembly GCA_013330015.1. Lineage (GTDB taxonomy): Archaea > Thermoplasmatota > Poseidoniia > Poseidoniales > Poseidoniaceae > MGIIa-L2 > MGIIa-L2 sp8574u. The sequence continues at coordinate 3,773 of DUJC01000064.1, forward strand.
TTCTGCATGCATTTGTGAAAGAACATCCTCAGCGATTCGATCCGTTTCTCTGAGATCCTCGTCTAAGCCTGATGAACAAACCCAACGGAAGGGTCCGAATCCTCGATCAAAACAGAGCGGACCCATGATGTCTTCCACGTAGGATGGATACCGATAGACGCCATCCCGAAGAAAAACATCAGCACCTGCACGACCTGATTCGAGGAGGAATGCGTTACCGTAATCCCAAAAGAACATGCCTTTGTCAACGCGGTTGTTAACTGCAGCGACATGTCTACGCAGTGATGCTTGGACGCGTGACTTAAATTCCTCAGGCATTTCATGCATCAATTCTTGTGATTCTTCAAATGACAAACCAGCAGGGAAGTATCCACCCTGGTACGGGTTGTGGAGAGATGTTTGATCACTTCCTAAATGAATGAAGACATCTCGTTCAACGATTCGCTCCCACAAGTCAACGATATTTCCGACATAACCGATGGATGTTCCAATCTTCTGTTTCGATGCTGCTAGCATTTTGTCAATCGCTTCATCAACATCGTACGCCAAGTGCTCCACCCAACCTTGCTGGTGTCTTTTTTCGGCAGCAATGGGGTTCGATTCAGCTACAATACAGGCTGCACCAGCAATGACAGCAGCTTTCGCTTGGGCACCTGACATGCCTCCTAGACCAGATGTAACAAAACATAGACCCCCCAAATCACTGTCTGATGATACTCCAAATTTCATGCGAGCAGCGTTCATGAGAGTAATTGTTGTACCGTGTACGATACCTTGCGGCCCAATGTACATGTACGAACCTGCAGTCATTTGGCCATATTGGGTGACTCCCATCGCATTGAGTCGCTCGTAATCTGTTGTAGTGGAATAATTGGGAATCATCATACCATTGGTAACTACAACCCGTGGTGCATCCTTGTTCGATGGAAACAAGCCTAGAGGGTGCCCAGAATACATAACAAGTGTTTGTTCATCCGACATTTCTGAAAGATAATTCATCACCAACAGATATTGAGCCCAATTTTGGAAGACTGCCCCATTGCCACCGTACGTAATCAATTCATTCGGAAATTGAGCAACACGAGGATCAAGATTGTTGTCAATCATGAGCATGATACCTGCTGCTTGAATCGACTTTGCCGGATAATCGTCAATTGAACGTGCATGAATATCGGAATTTGGTCGAAACCTATGCATGTAGATTCGGCCGTATGTTCGTAATTCTTCCAAAAATTCCTTTGAAAGTGCGCTGTGATGTTCTGCATCAAAGTATCGAAGCGCATTCTGTAGTGCCAGCCGCTCCTCAGAAGGCTTCAGGATCTGCTTACGAATAGGGGCATGGTCAACATTAGGGTCTAGACCGGGATGTGGCGGCAAGTTTTTCGGCAAGCCACGATACAGTTCGTCCGACATTATTGACACTCCCTACGCATCACCCAATCAACCGAAGGACTTGAGGATTATTCATTGAGCAGCAATCCGACGGATTGAAGAACAGGCGATGCGTGAATCAATCATGACGAACGACATCGAGGCAGATGCCATCCTGCTTGATGTCGAAAAGGATATTTCAAAATCATTCAATGCGGTGCTTGGCGCAACAATCGCAGTGTGCATTGTTTTTTTGTTCCTATCAGCCAATTTTGGTAACGCGGTTACACAAATCACAGGAGAAGGTAATTCCTCGAGTGGTGAATATGTCCCGCTGTGGGAACGTTATTTGCAGGATTACAGTACAGACGGACCACATGGATACGTACTCGAGACTGGGACGTATCAGATGTTAGAAACGGCCAATGAATGGAATTCAACCCACCATTTTGTTGAATACGAACTACCGCTTGAAGAAGGTGGCGCAGCACCAAATGGACT
>DUJC01000064.1:6038-7102 GCA_013330015.1 Candidatus Poseidoniaceae archaeon
GCTGAGATTGGGCCTTACTTCCAAGAACCATCGGTTCAGACACCAACGATTGAAGTTCCCGGAAGTTGGCTTGGTTCGATGATTATTGATCAAATCCTACCTCATGGTTATGCCTTTGCGCAAATTTCCGTATCCGGAACTGGTAGGTCAAACCATTGCATGGACTTGATGGGCAACGCAGAACAACTAGGAAACGATGCTGCAGTACGCTGGTTGGCTGAACAAAATTGGAGCAATGGAAACGTTGGATTGATTGGAAAATCCTATGACGGATCGACGCCTTGGCAGGCAGCTATGTTCGGAAACGAACATGATTACCTCAAGACAATCGTACCAATCTCTGGACTCATAGGCGTCAAAGAGTTGATGTGGAGAAATGGAAGCGCGGAGGCTCGTGCACCAATCATGCACAACGGTGTTTATGGCTCATATGGAATCGATGGGGATGAAGAAGATTACCAAAACATATGTCCAGACTATTTGATTGGACCAGGGACAGGTACATCTGCGTATCTCCTCGGTTCTGAGGTCTTTGGAGACTACTGGGCTGAGCGGTACTTCCTCGACCGGGTCCTCGAAAATTATCAAGGATCCGTCTACCTCATCCAAGGAATGCATGATTGGAACGTCGATCCACACATGGCTGTTCCCACGATGAATGCGCTCATTGATGCCGGTATTGAAGCAAAAGGATTGTTTGGACAATGGGACCACGATTATCCTGACCGCCCAGAGCAATTGTTTGAACGCAGTGATTTGGGTGGCAGAGGTGGTGAAGCATTCCCACAGATGATTCGATACGATTGGATGCAAGATCTGCTGGAATGGTTCGAGTATTATCTCCAAGAACGTGGCCCACAACCTGGACAGTGGATTGAGGTGCAAGACAACTACGGTGAGTGGAGAATCGAATCACGCTACCCTCCTGCTGACGCCACAGAATGGGTTGCTTCACTCGGCGGAGAGTTGTCCAACGTTGGTGGTTCACTGACCATCCTCCCAGATGCTTCCTCAGGACCTGTATGGGAGACAGAACCACTCACTGAAACACTACGTGTTGTCGG
>DUJC01000039.1 GCA_013330015.1 Candidatus Poseidoniaceae archaeon
CGCAGTGACGGCTTGACCGGCTTCGAGCCAAGTTGCGCGTGGCCCTGGAATCGTGACTGCTATGCTTGTCCAACCGGGTGTGTACCCTTGAGAATCGGTAAAGTAGGCAGACTCATCTTCGACACTCGGCTCAAGAGCGTATTTCATGAACGCAGATACAGTATATACCTGCCCAGGATTGTTGAAGATAACCGAAGGATTTGCGCTGAGCATCACCAATAAATCATCGATGGAAGATGTTGCAACCAAATTAGGACTCGATTGGTCTCCTTTGTCAAGGCACCAAGATGAGGAGGCAGTATTCCAGACCAGTCGGCCTCGCATCCGAATATCACTTCCGTTCAGAGAATCAGCGGAATCGAGATCCTGTTGGCTTGGTAGGACGCACAATGGGGAACCAGATGAACCCTCAAGTTGCCATTTTCCGTCGGAAATGGACAATGTTCCTGCAACATCAACCGTCCGACCAGAGGAGTACATCCAAGTGGATTGTGAAGACCAGTCGAGTAACGGGATTTCAATGGGATGATTTCTATCAATGACAATTTCAGGCCCTTGAACTGCAAGATTCCAGCGTAATTCCCGTTGTTGATAGGAGAGGACCCCTTGCACAGTCACTTTTGAACCAGCTTCGATCCATTCACCAGTTGCGGAGTGGATTGTCATTCCAATTTGATGATTTGAATTCCCATAATTGGGATGATCTCCGAGTTTGGCGGTACCGAATGCTACATCAGGTGCAATGGATTTTGACATGAATCCCGACAATTGAATGACTTGACCGTCATAGTCTTCTGGGTTTAATGCGACATCGGAAATTGCCAACAATGGAGCATCAGGAATGTCATCTTTGTCCCAGTTCATTGCTCCTGCACCAAGGGCTTGCAGCCACATACGTCCTTCGTATTCAATGACGTCTCCAATCACTGTCACGTTTGTTCCTATTGGCGGTAATTCTGCTGGGCGAAACCAACGCAATTCAACGACACCAGTACCATCGTCGATGATGGCATCGAGTCGATCGTCACCAGAATTATACGGGTCTTCAACCCACGAAATCAGTTGGCCTTCTACCTTGACCACTTCGTTGATGTAATCGGTTAATTCATCAACATCAACAACCGATGGTTCACGTACCATGGCGTACCAGTTGAGCGTAGCCACGAGGAACAATGAAATCGCAAACATGACCCATAATCGAGGCCCGTTGGTCTCAGGATCGTCGGTTGATAATCGGGCGAGGAAGCCTTTGAGACCATCTGCCATGGAATGGCCTCTGGGTCAAGATGCATATCACTTCCCCTGCAACATTATCCGAAGAGATGCCTTGAAATGCAAGGCAAGAACAGGAAAAAACATGCGAGACCGTGTAATCCGAGATGAAATCCATCGCGACGTCTTGGTTCCAGCCCATCACGCACGAATCATTGATACGCACGAATTTCAGCGTTTGAGGAACATTCAACAACTTTCAACCTGTGAGTTTGTCTTTCCATCTGCAACGCACACGCGCTTTGCACATTCTCTTGGGGCATACTTCCTCGCAGGCGAGTTGACTTCCTCTATACAGGAAGTACAACCAGGTCTGCTCTCGGACTCCGATGCTGAGTTGGTTCAAATTGGCGCATTGCTTCACGACATCGGCCATCCACCATATTCCCATCTTCTTGAAACTCCAGATGTTTTTGCAACCTTCCATTCCCACGAACACTGGGGAAGGATTCTTCTCGAAAGTGAGGACTCAGAGATTGGGCAAGTGCTTGCTGATGTTCTTGGTGAAGAACGAAAACAGCGTCTCTTTGCTCTTCTCGATGGCCAAACGGAGTGCAACGGTGTTCCAATCGCTCCATTCCTCAAGGAAATCATCAGCAGTCAACTGGACGTAGATCGAATGGACTACATGATACGTGACCAAGCAAATACAGGTGCTCAGATCGGTGGATTTGACAGTGCTCGAGTGATTCGTGCACTGCGTGTCAACGATGAGGGCAGATTGTACGTGAAAACCTGGGGATTGCCTGCGATTGAAGCCTACCTCGTGACGAGATACCACATGTACAATCAGGTGTACTTTCACAAAGTCAACATGCTGACCCAATCCTACCTCGTTCGAATGCTCGCACGTGCTCGACGATTGGCTCAAAACGGGTCGCTGGAACTGAGCGGAGAAATCCATGAGATGCTACTCAACGAATCACTGACGCCAGATCAATATGCCTCGCTGCATGATGCCCACATCAAGGTCGCCATGGGTCGATTTGCGAATCATTCTGACGAGATTCTGTCAGGTTACGCATCACGTTTGTTGGCTCGTAGAGATTACCACAAGTCATTGAGAATTACTTCGTTGACAACTGAGATGTTTGCTATGGTCAAGGATGAGGTTGCGGCCCATCTCATCGAACAAGGATTCGATGCTGAACACGATCTAATCACCGCTTCAATTCGAAAACGTGGCTACATGCCGTACGAACAGGGCATCATTCTGGAAGATGGCCGAGACGCAGCAGAACATTCGCCGCTTATTCGCTCCTTGACACAATCCGATGAGCGCATACTCGTTTTTGTACCCGAGGAGATCCGTAACTCATGCGAAGCTTTAGTTCGTGCTAGGACCAAGCCATCGCAATCATCTCTTGCAATGTTTGATTCGGCAAACTCATGAAGGTCTTATTCTCAGGACAGTCCAGGGCCTGTAGCTTAGTTGGTTAGAGCACCCGGCTCATAACCGGGCGGTCAAGGGTTCAAATCCCTTCAGGCCCACTCAATTCTCTCTCACACGGGACACTTCACGACACAATGGTTATGAGGGTCGATAGGGTGGGACAAGGTAGTGAGCACGATGTCAACCCGTAAGAGCACCTTTACCGTTCTACTGATTTACGTAGCATCTTTGCTGCTGGTGGCCGTACCTGCCCAAGCACAAGCGCCTGTTGCGGCTGTATCCATCACTTGCCAACCCGCTGAAATCAAAGTTGACGTAAAGCCAGGGTCAACACTCGTTGGGTTTACCACGTGCACTGCAACAAACCCATCTTCGTACCTTGAGAAGATTTCAGTCTCGATTTCATCTGATGGTTTGGCTGCCGCTGCCCCCGGTGACATTTACGTCGGTCCGAACAGTGAAGAGGATTTCCAAGTAGTTGTTCGTGCTCAGCCGTTCATGACCATGCAAGCCCGAACCCTCACCGTACAAGCGAGTGTTTCGGAATTTAACGGACTCCCTCCTCCCAACCCTGCTCAATCCAGTTCTCAGATGATTGTTTCAATCACGCAATTCGCACTTCTCCAGGTCGAAGCTGTTGAGCCATTCGTTCAGTTAATGCCAAAGACTGACAAGGACTTTGAATTCAAGGTTTACAACCTCGGTAATCAATATGACTTCATGAAAGTCGGCATTTCCGAAAACTCCCGTGAGTCCTTGGAAGACGCTGGTTTCAACATCAACATCCCAATCAGCAAAGTCAACGTTGAGCCGATGGTCGCTCCTGCCAAGGTCCGAATTCAACTTCGAACACCAAAGACCCAAGGTTGGACGGATGCATATCACACACTCGACTTTTACGCTGAATCCGATTTCTCCTGTAAGAACGGTGGCTGTGACCGAGAATCACAAATGATCACCATTTACGTCCGCGGAATTTACCTCCC
>DUJC01000114.1 GCA_013330015.1 Candidatus Poseidoniaceae archaeon
TCAATAGCGGCTGTCAACTCGGGCCATTGGTCGCCTTGAAATGCGAATCGGCCACACATATCGCTCATCACACAGGATCAGCAATCACAGATTTGAGCGCTTCAACATCGAATTCAGCACCGTTCAGTGGAACGAGGAGTTCAAATGTTTGAGAGATTGCTGGGTCAATTTCTCCGAAGCAACCAACCCACTCCTCATCGATAAGGACGCGAGCTGCTCGACCAGCGAGCCAAGGACCCTCGTTGTCAGGAAGTGCCTCGATGGTGACATTTTCAGCACCAATGTCGCGCAAGAATGCTTGGATTCGACCTCGAATCGCTGCAAAGCCTCCACTTCGTTCAGCGGTCAGGAATGCCAATCTGTCCATGTTGGTATGATCTCGAACGACCGTTCCAAGTTCGTACACAGATTGTGGCAAGTCATGGTGGCGGTTCGAAGCAAGTAACCGAAGAAGCCCCGGGAGAAGGAAATGGCGCATCATGGTGTGCTCAATCGTGATTGGATTGGTGATACGTGTAATTGCATTGAACGGTTTCCAACGCATACGATCGAATTGATCCTCATCGTTTGAGAGTGTAAGCGATTGAATCTGCATAAAGCCCATGCCTTGCATTGAGGTTCGGATTCTTCTTCGAAGATGGTCGTCTGATCGAGGCAGGGCGTTCATCGGTGCTTTTGGCACATCGGTACCCAAGTCTTCGTATCCATGTCCAATCGCCAAATCCTCGACAAGATCCACAGGATGTAAGAGGTCGAAACGCCAGCGAGGCATGTCGAAACCAAGCATGTCTTCACCCTCGCCAGCGTGCTGCATTGCCCCATCGTCACTGATTTCTTCTCCAGTGGCTGGAGAGCGACCAGTGTAGCGACCACCCATTCGAATCATCGCATTCGAAAGTTCATCCTCAGTCATGTCTCGTCCAAGAATGGTCCTGACGAGACGTTCAGGAACTCGATGGTGAACTGGCGACCAATTTGGAAGCGTTTCCTTCTGACCTTCGCAATCTGTCAATGTGATCGTTTCGATGGTCCCACCACGCTCTTTGGCTTGAAGCGATACGAGCATCAGACACGACTCGCAGGCTCGGCGATCCCATCCAGTCACATCGATAAAGAGGTCACGAGTCGAAGATTGAACGGTCGTGTGTGCACCATTGATAATCGGTGGGAAGGAAAGAACGGAACCGTTTGCATCTTCGATGATGGGCACCATCTCCATGCCATCCAGTAAGTGAGCATAATCGACGCCTTTTGGATGGGATAAAAGAATCTCATCAATCGTCATTGGATTCTCCATCGCCAGAGGAACAAACGAGTGGTTTCGTTCAACAGCCTTCACCGTGAACGGCGGGTGAAGGGTTGACAAGTCGTGGACGCCGATGCTTGCACGTCGGCGTCCTCGGCCAAGAGCGAAGTGGAGTTTTTCTTGATGGTCCATCAACTGCTTGATGAAGGCATCCATTTCGTCATCATCTTTCATTTCAAGGCCACGAACAACTGCCCCTAGAATCACTGGACGAATGCTTGCAAGTTCGGCTTCAACCGTCATAGCGATGCCACTTTCATTCAACGATTCGTCCTGAAGTGTGACTTGATTATGAAGAAATCCTCGCATAGCGTGACTGAGTGTTTCTGCACTCAGAAGGTCCGGTCGATTAGGGAAAATCTCGATGTCGAGGGTCTCCTCATCGCAGCGGTCAATGTCTGTGCCGAGCAAGGGTAGACGGTGGTCAACGTCGTCAATATCGTGCTGGCATCCGTGTTTGGAAAGCAGGGATGAGAGCAGATTTTGGTCAACAGATATGGTTGGCATTTCTTCACCTCATCGTGCGAACCAATGCGGTAATGGTCGTTCATAGCCAACCATACGCAAACCACTGACAGCAGCGGTGTCGTAATCGAGGGCACGAAGGTGCGCTCGTTGAACCTGATCGATGGACTCAAGTCCGAGAGTACGAAGGATACGCATCATATCAATGGAAAGGCCTTGAAGCCAAAATTCCATATCTTCCCTCTCAAGGACGGGTGGTTGTGTAACTACAAATTGTGCACCTGCGCATCGGGCGACAATAATGTCATGCGCATCGCACGTGAACCCAAATTCAAGAGCGGCTATGGTCTCTGTTGCCTCAAGATTTGTTTTGACAGAACGACCAATGATTGGTAATGTGGCAGCCTCAGGAACACCTGTTCCGTCCTCAATTCGTGAAACAGCAACCTGAATGTTGTGGTAAACAGCACGCTTGTGATGTGCTTGGATTCTCGAAATTCCCTGACAGGTCAAAATGGGCGCTTCAGCTGTGAGCAATGTTCGGAGGACGACGAGTAAGCCGTCGAGTTCCTCATCGGTCATCGAAGGGAGGCTGTCGAAGTCCAAGCAAGCACCTGCGACAGAACTTGAATACGCAGGAAGATTGACCAAGTTTCGTAGATTCAAGTGTAGAACATCGATTGGGCGTGGTTGTTCCTCGACAAGGAATGGTTGTGTTTGAATGTATGACAAACGCCCTGTTGAATTCGCCTCGACAGCCAAAACGCTCCCATCGGGGACGTATGGTAGAACAGGGAGTGGGAGGAGGATTGGCAGGGCATCTTCGTCCGCCCCATGAATGAGCGCGGCAGTATCAACATCGTGATTTTCGATAAGTGGTGCTTCATCCATCGGGGTAATTGCGATACTCGAGAGATCGCCTGAGGAAACCGTCGAACCATCGATGTGGTATTCGATGGTGTTGTTTGATTCGAGACAAAATGCATCGTTGCTGAGTGTCATACCGTGATTCTCAATCATAGAATTGATGTCCTTCAACTCTTTTGAGGTCAATGGACGAAGCTGCGTTCCTTGAGGAGGTGTTGGACAACGTCCTTCAACGATGACCATTCCTCCTTTCATGCCACATCCTGCATTGCTCCCAACATCGCCTTGGACGACGATAATACCACCAGTCATGCCGTTTCCTATGCGTTGGCCGACATCACCTTTGACAGTGATCAACCCATCGCTCATGAACATTCCAAGATCGTCGCCACTACCTTCTTGCCCAGTGATGCTTCCACCTTGCATCATGAATCCTGCACAACGACCAATATATCCTGATGCTGAGAGTTTGCTTCCTTGGTTGTAGGCGCCAAAGAAAGATCCTGCTTCTCCTTCGATATCAAATGAGCCTCCAATACCGAACGAACTGGTCCATGAGCCGAGTTTTCCTAATGCACGGATTCTGGCTCCTTCAGGCATAGCAGGACACAATCCAATCTCGCCGTTCTTTGGAACTTCTTCACCGGAACCGGTCCACCCAATTCGGAGGAGTGCATTTTGTTCTACAGCCGCTTGGAGTCGTGGAAGGAATTTTGCATTGATGCTCATGGAGCGTTCAAAAACATCCCCTGGTCCCGCCATGGTTCAACGGTGTCCGATGTCGGTCAAATACCCTCTCCTTGAGGATGTGTTAAAACAAGAATTCGCATTGTATTGATGCAGCACGAACTGTTTATGGATGTTCAGCCTTGCCACGATGTTGAGCAGTATGGTCGTTAAGGTCGCAATCAACGGATACGGGACAATCGGAAAGCGTGTTGCAGATGCAATCGATGCACAAGACGACATGGAAATTATTGGCGTTACAAAAACAAGGCCATCCTTCGGTTGTGACCTCGCTGTTCGGAAAGGATATCCTCTGTATTGCACGTACGATGCAGAAGAAAAAATTGCTGCATTTGGTCCTGCAGGGTACGACTGCAAAGGAGGTTTGACCGATCTGCTCTCTGTCGCCGATATCGTTGTCGATTGTTCGCCAGGAAAAGTAGGTGCACAAAACAAAGAACTCTACCAAAAGGCCGGTGTCAAATGGATTTTTCAAGGTGGCGAAAAGCACGCCATGACCGGCATGTCTTACACGTCCAGCGGTAACCATTCAGAAAACATGAACGTCGAGGGGACTCGCGTTGTTTCGTGCAATACGACCGGCCTTTCGAGAACCTTGGTGCCTTTGCTTCATGCATGTGGTTCCCTCTCGGTCGAGTGTACGATGATCCGCAGAGCTGCTGACCCGGGTGATTCCAGCAAAGGGCCAATCAATGCCATCAAACCTGTCCTTAAGGTACCAAGTCATCATGGTCCTGATGTCATGACGATTCGCCCAGAAATCGAGATCAACTCACTGGCTGTTGCTGTTCCAACGACCATCATGCACGTTCATGCCATCGTCGCTACGTTGCCAGAAGGACACGCAATGAGCACAGAATCCGTTCTTGAATTGTGGTCACAACAGCCTCGTGTGTTGATAATGAACGGTGCTGAAACAGGTATAACCACCACGGCTGAAGTCATGGAATTCTCGAGAGATATCGGCCGTAAGTGGGGCGATTTGCACGAAATCTTTGTCTGGGAGGATGGGGTCAAACTGGATGGGAATACACTCTACTACTTCCAAGCCATCCACCAAGAGTCCGATGTCATCCCTGAGAACGTTGACGCTATTCGAGCACTTATGGGGCTTGAAACAGATTGGGAAGCATCCGTGAAAAAGACCGACGATGCCATTGCCGCGTACAATGGATTGTAGTCAAAAAAGGCGCATCCTCAAAAACCCAATCGGGGTCGGGTAACCATGCATCTACGCCGCAGGTGTTTTCTCCTGCTGTCCATCTTCCTCCTTTCGTTGGCATTTCCAATGGCATCATCGTCACCGAAGACCATCGCAGAAACAGAGGTTGTCGAGTCGTTTGACTCGAATTGGATGCAACTTCAACCGGTCTCTACCCGCTCCGTTGCTATCAAAACAGTTGACCCAACCATACACCTTGCTGGCTTCTCATTCGATCCCCAATTCACGGATTTAAGCAACCTCGATTCTGCTTGGGGCGCATCCTTTTCAACATCGCTTTATCTTGTTCAACTCCAACTCAACGATGCATCCATCATGAATGGGTTTGAGGATGCATACGATATTGAGGTCCTCGAACGCCAAAGTCAGGGCGTTTACATTGTGCGTGTGCATGATGCATCGCAGATTGCGCCAATTTCATCGGATGATGACGTTCGCTGGATGGGGGCTTATGCACCATACATGCGTACAACAAACGATGCACTAGGTGCACACCTTGTTCAAATCACCGTTGCTGGAGACATTGCACCTTCGAGCTTAGCCACGCTCACAACTTACCTTGTGCAAAACGGGGCTTCCACTTCATGGTGTTCGATGGATATGTGCGAGGCTGTTTTCGAGCATGGCCTCAATGCGCACGAACTACGACAAATCGCTGCATATGACGATGTTCTCTTTGTCGCAAAAGCCTACAATCTCCAACTCCACAACAACCTGGCTGCCACAGAAGTTGGTGCTGTTGCGATCCGAGCAACATCCTCGCTCGGACTCGACGGTTCTGGAGAGACGATCGCGGTCATGGATACTGGCTTGGACAACGACCATCCAGATGTTCTCGGTCGCATCGCTGCAATCAATACGCAATACGGGCTCGATTCTTCGCCTGTCGACAGCAATAGCGGACACGGGACCCACATCGTCATGACCGTTCTTGGTGACGGTAGCGTAGATGCATCGACAACCGGTGTAGCACCTGAAGCCAATCTCGTGATGTATGCTCTCGAACACGACCCAACAGGTTACTTCGGACGTCAAGGCTCCATCTATGACCTTCTTTCAGATGCTGAACTCAAGACCGCCCGAATTGCAGTCCATGCTTGGGGTTCAAACGGGAACTTTGGATTCTATACCGCAGATTCAAGATCTGCTGACCAATATGTTTCAAACAATCAATACCTGCTTCCTGTTTTTTCTGTGGGAGATAACGGAGCCTCAGGCGCATCAAAAGTGACTGCGCCGGGTACAGCCAAGAACGTCCTTTCCATCGGTTCAAGCAACAACGGTAGTGTCAGTGCATCCTCGTCGCAGGGTCCTACGCTCGATGGAAGAATCAAGCCCGACCTTGTTGCTCCTGGAGAAGGCATCTGTTCCGCAAGGGCTGAGGAAGCAAAGAGCGTAGTTGGCTCTGCATGTGCAACCGGGACACACGGCAATACTCGCTCAATGTACATGGAGTTGAGCGGAACATCGCAAGCCACGGCAGTAGCCAGCGGTTCTGCAGCACTTGCACGTGAGTATCTTCGCGAGGTTGCTGGAATTAACAAGCCATCTGCGAGCCTCATCAAAGCAACCCTTGTCAACGGTGCTGAAGATCTCGGAACGCC
>DUJC01000086.1:0-412 GCA_013330015.1 Candidatus Poseidoniaceae archaeon
TTCTGCAACTGTGTGGCTTACCATGTTGTAGCAGCCTGTGAAGGTGCCACTGTTTGGACCGCCCATCTGTGCGTTTTCGTACCATGCGAAGTCGTCACAGGATGTGTTGTCGTAGGAACCGACCCATCCCATTGTGTGAGATTGCATGTTGTAACAGGCATTGTCTGTGTAAGGTGCTGCGTATGCTTCAATGGTCTTCCAGAATGCGTAGCCCTCTGCTTGGTACTTTGCACCGTTGTCAGCGTTGTCCATCTTGTAGGTGTACTTGAGGACAGCCTGGGAGTATGCAATAATGACTTGCTTAACAACTTCATTGGTTGCGTCAGTGTATCCTGCTTGATCTTCTGCTTGAAGAGCAGCGAGTCCGTTGATCATTGCTTGCTGGATGTGGTATGTTGTGTTCGCCATTCCA
>DUJC01000086.1:756-1411 GCA_013330015.1 Candidatus Poseidoniaceae archaeon
CGGTGTGCTCGGTGCCGAAGTCGGCACCACGCTTGTTGAGTGTTGCAACTGGAGAGCATCCAACGTTCTCATCTGGTCCGTGGAAAAATGCCCATCCTTCGTCCCAGTTGTGTGGTGCGCCAGTGTCGTTGTCGACGTTGCCAGCGTTAGCCTTTGCGACTGCGGTGTTAAGTTCGTGGATTGTGTAGGCAACCATTCCAAGGTTTGCAGTCAACTTTGCAATTCCTTGGTAGCGTACGGTGTCGGATGCACCAGCGAAGTCGCCGGTTCCGTCCATTGCTGCCATGATCATTGCATCAACGGAGCCATCTGCTCCGTAGAATGCATCGTATCCATGGTTCTTGCCTGCAGCGGCTGCGAAGCCTTGGAGTGTACGGTAGGATCCGTCACTCTTCTCTGCATTCTTTCCGTTCGTGTAGATGCCCTTAGCAGCAGTCCACTCGCCAGCGTTTGCGTGAGCCTTGATGTCACACATGTCGGCCATGAGGGAACGGTGGTTGTCGACGTTGGAAGCGTAGGTGTATCCACCATCTTCGCCGTCCATGGTACTGACTGCTGATCCGCCGCTCGAGTCTGACGAGCTGCTATCACTGCTGTCGCTACCATCGCTGCCATCGCTGTCGCTGGCATCGCTGGTATCACTGCTGTCACTGCT
>DUJC01000086.1:1744-8656 GCA_013330015.1 Candidatus Poseidoniaceae archaeon
TCACTGCTGTCACTGCTATCGCTGCTGTCGCTAGTATCAGCAGTGCTTGAACTGCTGTCAGTAGCTGCTGAACTGCTTGTGTCGTCGTCGGAGTCATCTCCGCCAATACAGCCCGCGAAAGCAGCCATCATCATCAGCAAAATCAGGGTTATTCCTTGTGTTTTTTTCATGCTTAGTTTCATTTTTTTCACTATCCTCAACCTCTCGGTATTGACTGTCCCATTGGCAGGTACTTCATAAGTTTTAGGCTACCCTAAACTTATTAGGAACGCCTAAATCCAATAGGCATCAGGACAGCACATCGGCCCTATTAGCAGGAAGATTGGACATGAAAAAATCTGAATCGATTGAAAAACCTTACGATACAGGTGAAGACGATTTTGAAATCTTTCCAGATCAAGGAAAGAACCGTGTGTACCCAATCACTCTCGGCCTGATTCTCCTGTTTTCCGGAGTGATGAGGTTCAGAGGATTGGATACTGAATCTTTTTGGCTCGATGAGCTCACAACACTCCATGCCATTAGTCAAGGAACGTGGAAGGCAACGATGGAAGGTTGGCTTTCGATGGTTGGAATGGGTACATGGCTAATGTATTTCTGGAAACTCATTGTCGGTGATTCGGATTTTGCACTGCGTTCTTTGAGTGCGATTACAGGCATCATACTGGTTTACATTGTCGCTGAATTCACGCGTCGTTTCCACGACGAAAAAGCTGCAGTTATCGCTGCAAGCATGTTTTCTATTTCCCACCTTGCGATTCTATACAGTCAAGAATTTCGGCCGTACATGTTCACAACTACGTTCATTTGGCTTTCTTTCCTATTGATTCGCTCTGAGCGAAGATTAACACGAAATGAAACGATTTTATGCATCGTACTTCTATCGTTTTCTTACCTTGTTCATTATGTTGCAGGCCTAGTTATTGTCCTTGGACTGCTGACTGATTTTTTCATACGAGTCTCGCAGGCGGTGCGCACGAAAAACCAAGACGAGGCAACTAAACTCGACCGAATCGTTCTCTTCCTCAAAGGTAAATCCGGGCAGTGCCTCAAAATTTCATTTGCACTTGCGATGCTTGCCATTTTCATGTTGGAAAAAATGCGTTATGATTCGTCGAATACCAACCATAGCATGTGGATCAATGATCCTCCAACAAGACCAGTGGTTTCGTTGTTCGATTACTTCTTTGCATTTGATACCCGAGGAGGCTTCACTGACATCGCCGAAGCAATGTGGTATTTTGTGCTCTTGACACCTTTTCTCATGTTAGCTCATCGCTACATCTTGGGTAAGAAAAAATCCCTCTCTTCCGAATCGGAATGGTTTGTCTGGGCGATTGGAGGCGGTTCGATGTTGATCATCGTCTTGTACTCCATAATGGCCAGAAACCTTTGGGTTTCGCGCTATTTTGTGTTCTCAATGCCAGCTTGGTACATTCTGTTTGGGATTGGAATATCCCGTGTGATTGACATCGCAATGAAAATTGATTTGAAAGGAACAACATCAGAATTTGAACAGAAATCAATGCTCGTAGCCATAGTATTTTCATTCCTTTTTGTCCTCAACAGCACGCATTGGTACGTGCATGAGTACAACTACTACGATCAAGGTGGACGTTCTGATTTTAAGGGAATGAGCCAATGGCTTGACGATAACGTCGAGGGAAATCAGAGTGACATCTTCATCATCTCACAACCTTACGCAAAATACTGGAATCTGTATCTTGAACGGATGGACAGTGACGTGATCATAGATGAACACACCAGATGGGGTCACGTGAGTTCAGGTCAAGCCAACCAAATCATTGACGACGAACCATTTGAAGTTATACATGTTCGAGGACATAAATTATCAATGTGGGAATATGACAGCCTAACGTTAGCACTCAAGCCTGATTATGAGCTTGTATCGAGCTTTGAATTTATTGAAGGACACATCGATGTTTACCACCGGACCAAGAATTCTGGTTTGTCGTAAAAATTCCCTGAGCACAGCGGTTTTCACCAGGAAGGACTCAGGGAATGACATCATCTGGATTGCTCTTTCAGAAACAAAACCCCTTGCAAACCCCGAAACATCTCGGCTCCTTCCTTAGCTGCAGCCGGGATTATTGCAAAACCAAACGATGTAAGAAAACGATTCCGCAGAAGCGAATACACATTGGAGGAACAAATTTGCGTGCCCATGCAGAATCACCGTTTTAGGCTGCCCTAAAAACGATAGTATTTAGTTTTAGGCCTCCCTAAATTAAACAACGAGCCATTGATTTACAATCGATTCAGCATAGGGGTCTGAAGCCAATCCATCATGGGAAAATGGTCTTACGACAACCAGCAATTCAATGGTTCCACCCCAATTGGATTGTCCAACAATCACAACCTCGCCTACATAGGTTCCCTCAGGGTCTGCACCAGAGGTTGCATAGCATTCGTAAACCCATACATTGAGTTCAACATTACCTGAGGATGGTCGGAACGTATGAGATTGAGCTTCACCTTTCTGATCCAGTCGGAATGCTTCGCTATCGATTCGTAATAGAGGGATCCGTTCATCAGCCAAATCAATCGCTTGACGCATTCTCGACTCCTGCATGCCAAGCAAAGACGAAATCCAAATCGATGATTCAACTTGCAGGAATGGATTGTGTTGATGAGGGGTTCGAAGAACAAGACTTTGGACAACCTCAAAATTGGTTGGATCCAGTGGTTCAACAAACACCCATGTGTACTGTTGACTACTGGGCCAAGCCGGTGCGTAGGGATTTTCCGTTGCAAACGGTTCGCCCCAATCTTCTGGTGCGCGTGGAGTATCTGTGGGCATGAACCCAAAACCTCCGAGCATCAACAATACCAGAAATCCAGCCATGAGACGTCGATTGCGAAACTCAGTCCAATCGAGGCGTCCTGCAGGACTTGCAAACGAGAGAGCCACGACGATTGGTAGAACAACGAACACACCATAAGGAATCACGAGCAAGAGAACGAGTCCAAGAATTGCATACAATGTCGAACGTTCACCCATGAAAGATACGAATTCTAGTGAATCATCTTTGGAAACAAGCCGCAGAATGCCAAAAGCAAGCGGAATCGAGACAAGAACAAGGAGGAAGCCAATCGCATCTATGGCCATCCCCATGCTCAATGAACAGGATGTAACGGTCATATGCGTTTGGGATTCGATTGCCAAAAACAAAGCATTTGAGACATATGCCTTCTAAGCCGTAGCATGGGGGATGACGTTGCGATGCAGTTTGACTCCATCGGATATCGCCATCAAATTTCAAATCCAGCATGGTACAATCCGTTCAAAAAACGAAAGGGAGCAGGTATTACTCACGTCGACCTTTCCATTCCGGAAGGGACCATCATTGGCTTGGTAGGAACAAACGGTGCTGGAAAAACCACACTCTTGCGGATGATAAGCGGTATCCTTCCACTCGAAGAAGGAACTGTGAAGCGCAATGAAAGCATATTGGACGGCGATGCCTTGCGTTCCTTGGTCGGATTCATGCCTGAACAAGTCCGATGGTCGAGTCAAGGAACCATTCGTCGAACGATGACTGAATTTGCACACTTACGCGGCTGCTCGGTTCAATCTGCACTGGATGTTCTTGCCGTTGTGGGACTCAAAAATCGAATGGATTCTACCCTTGATTCATTGAGCCAAGGAATGAGGCAACGGCTTTCATTGGGCGTTGCTTTGCTAGGAACGCCGCGTGTTCTCGTCCTCGATGAGCCATTCAATGGCATGGATCCAGTCGCCATTGATGCGTTCAAACGGTTGCTTCGCTCGTTAGCAAACAAAGGCATCTCGATCATCGTTTCAAGCCATCATCTCGCAGAATTGGATTACCTCGTTGACACCATTGCTTTGCTTCACCGTGGCCAACTGCTCGCTCATGGTACAACCGATTCACTTCGAGCCAATCTTGGATTTGAACAAATGACTGAAATCGTTCTCGAACGGGAAATCGAGGAAGAACTTCTCCATGCGATGAACGTTCTCGAACACATCGAATCCGAAGGACAACATCGCTATGTCATCGAATCGGGACATCATGACCTTCTCGACAAGCTCGTGGCGAACAACCACACAATCTCAACCTGGAGAGTTGTCCCCCAAACGCTCATCGAACTGCTTTGCGCAGCAACAGGGATGGATAGGAAAACCATCGGAATGGATGTCGAACAGAGCAGCATGATACCGTTTCGAACCGTGGGTGGTGAGGAAGAATGACACCATCCAAACGAATGTGGCGGCTTACGTTTGCTCTCAGTAAGCAACGTATGTTATCGACACGGATGTTCATCATGCTACCAATTCTTTTGTTGTTCATTCCGGGAATGGCTTGGGGTTTTGCAGACCCAAACATTCAGCTTCCAGCAGAACAACTTCCAACAAATGGAACGGAAGTCATGTTCCTAGCAAGCATTGGTATCGTCTTTGCTGGAACAATGGCTGCTGTCCTCATCGCTCACGATGGAATTAGCCGAGATCGCATGAGTGGTGTTCTCGAAGTCCGCCTTTCTCAACCGATGCCAAGGTGGAGACAAGGTGTTGTCCTCATGATTGGCCATTGGAGCAGTATCGCACTTCCTGTGGCAGTTCTATTGATTGCATCCATGATGCTCGTAGGTTATCGAAGCGGCATGTGGATGCCGTTGAGTGATGCCCTCATCTACATCGCTGCAGCAATGTTAATTCTTCTGTGGTACACTGTCTTCGCCCTGCTTGCATCAAGCATTGCCAAGGAACAAGGCTCAGCCATTGCATTTTCAATCGGCCTGTGGTTCTTGTTCACATTGCTATGGGTCCTGTTCACGACACTCCTCGCTGCACTGAACGGCGTTGCAGTTGGCGATACCCAAGACCAAGGGTACCTCGTGTTTGAGGGGCGCTTGGATCTGCTTTCTCCAAATGGGGTCTATCACCATCTTTTGGAAACCCGATTGGAGGGGGTCAATCGAGGCGTTTCAGCGCTTGGCGCATACCTTGCTGCGATTCTTTGGACAATTGCGCCGGTGTTCCTGTTCCAGCGTCGACTGAATCGGCTTGTTCCTTGACTGTTCTTAACCAAGCATTGATGAACGTTGTTGGTCTCGTCCAATCATGATACCCGTCCTAATCATGATGCTTCTAGCCCTCGTGAGTCCGTCGATTGAAATGTCCACATTGGACGAAAGTGAACCTGTTCAGACAACATCTGGGCGTCAAGGTAGCCTTGATGTTGATTGCAGTGGCTACACTTTCGAAGACCTCTTCGAGTACGATTTCGCTCTCTTCACGCTCGATATCAATGACGACTGGGCAACCGGTGCTATGGATGCGAGAGCGTGGGTAAATGGCAGCAAATCTGCTGTTGTCCGAGACAATTTGGATGGTCTGTTTGAAGGCGTCCCCGGAGGTGACGATGATTGGATTTCAACCGATGAGCGAGAAGCTGTTCGCTCCATAGGACCAAAGTGTATTGCAGACATGGAAACACGACTCGGTATCCGCGAAGGTCTTGCACACCGAGGAAACGTTGACTGGAACGATCTTGAATTCGTTGAAGACGGAATTGCACTCGATGAAGTCAACCTCGTTCCAACAGGCCACGAGCAGGAGCGTTCGTGCAGTAGTCCACTTTCAGATGCTGGATGCAAGGAAGTCCCGGTCACGGTGACGGACGATCTAGAAATTCACTTGCTCATTGCTGAAAATCAAAACAACAACGTGCGTTTTGACCAACTTCCAAACCAAGGTAGCTCGAATTTTACACTTGCCATGAACATCACCAACATCACCGATGCACGCCTCGTCATGACCTTCCCTGTTGAACAAGGACTACGTGTTGCCGAAATGGGCTTCTATGACGATGGAGTTCTCAATGAAGCACTTGTAGCACCAGAAAGCGAATTCCTACCAGACGGGCGATTGCGTATCGTCGCTGATGTCGATTACCCGCTCGGTTCCTATCCCATGGTCCGCAATCTGTTTGTTGACTTTACGACCATGGCACCGTTCACCAACGAGGACCCTGTTTGGAGCACACTCGCACCAGCAGAAGGAACCATCATCCCAGTTGGGACAACCAACGGTGAGATGCTTGCAGCAGAAGATGCAGGCACGTGGGTGACCGACGAGAGCGGATGGAGTTTGCATTGTAATTTCGCTGAATCTGGCTGGGATATTCGCATGGATGAAAACGCTGCATTGTACGTTACTGCAAACGGTGATTCAGCCGTAGGACAGTGTGCTGGCGTAGATGCATTTGGCGCAGAGACCGTTGAGCACCGCAACTACACCTTTGGCAAGGTCATGGACGCCTCTGCAACAGTGTCAAGCGATGGTGATCAAATTGAATTCGTTGTTGCACCAACCGACATTGTTCAAAGCCTGACCGTAACAGCTCACGCCCATCAAACCTCCGCCATGGGCTCAGAAACCACTGTAGTGGTACAAGGGGCATTCACGGTTCTCTACGTGTCTATGTCTGGCCTTGCACCAGGCGAAGTCATGATTATGGGTTCCGCCACCGCCAACGGAATGTTGGATTACAACTTCATGCTTGACTTGGGCATCGAAAAGGCGAACACACCTCCAACGATTACGATTGACACCAATCTTCAGGGTCAGGAGGCTGAGTGGGAAATCGACGGACTGAAGTTTACGCTCAATGGAAACGTCATCGATCCTGATGGCCAAGATGTGAGCATGGTCTTGAGCATCTGCAACGGCCAAACATCGAATTTCAATCGAGACAATCTCGCATGGGAAATTCAAGTCTCCATTGCCAACTGTATCCAAAACAATGTTGAATCACCATACAACGTGGTTATCGTTGCAACCGATGAGTCTGGTGCAACAACCACTTTGAACATCGATGTGGTTGATCCGAACGCTGGAAGCACCGATTCTGGTGGCGATTC
>DUJC01000131.1:0-1201 GCA_013330015.1 Candidatus Poseidoniaceae archaeon
TTTGGAAATCGTGGCATCCTTCGCTGGGAAAGCAGCCGTGCAAAGCAGCGTGATTGGTTGGTCGCTGGCGGATGTACCATGCCGAAGGTCCTTGAGGACCCTCACGATATCGATGGTCCTGTTATTGTCAAGTACGCTGGAGCCAAAGGTGGCCGAGGTTATTTCATCGCTCGAGATTATCGCGACTTCCGTCGAAACGTCGACATTGAGGAAGAATTCACCATTCAAGAATACGTCCTTGGTTGCCGTTATTATCTTCATTTTTTCTTCGACCCATTGGCAAGCGACGGCTATCAAGTTCAAGGCCGTGGCAAATACGCTGGAAAGAACCTTGGACGCTTGGAACTGCTTTCCATGGACCGTCGTGATGAGGCGAATGTGGACGAGTTCTACAAATTGGGTTCGCTCCGAGACCTTCGAGAAGCAGGCATGGAACCATCCTTCGTTGTTACTGGTAACCAACCGGTAGTTATTCGCGAATCCTTGCTCCCACGTGCTTTCGAAATGGCTGAGGGAACCGTTGCTGCATCCTTTGAACTCGAAGACGAGTCAAGGGGTATGATTGGTCCATTCTGTCTCGAAACCATCGTTACCGACTCACTCGAATTCAAGGTGTTTGAAATCAGTGCGCGTATTGTTGCAGGATCCAATCCATTTGTTGGAGGCTCTCCTTATTCAGACATCAATGAAACTCGAATGTCAACCGGTCGACGCATTGCACGAAGCGTTCGTAATGCGCTCAAGAACGATCGACTCGATGATATCCTTTCTTGATTCAGCCTAAGTCGGGCGCAGGAGGTACACCAGAGCCATCGTCCTCAGGTTCATCGCCAAGTTCGTTTTC
Organism: Candidatus Poseidoniaceae archaeon; assembly: GCA_013330015.1. Classification (GTDB taxonomy): domain Archaea; phylum Thermoplasmatota; class Poseidoniia; order Poseidoniales; family Poseidoniaceae; genus MGIIa-L2; species MGIIa-L2 sp8574u. The sequence goes on from DUJC01000131.1 coordinate 845, forward strand.
AATCTCATCAACGAGGTCACCAAACTCGACTTGCTTTGGTGTGGCTTCATCAGCAAGGATCTGAGCAGCAGAGATTTCCCCGCTCTCTGAGCGTCGAATTTGTTCTTCCAAGTCTCGCTTGATTCGCTCTCGCTCTTCCATGGTTGGGACGTTAAAGGTACAGACAAGTTGAATCTCTTCACCGAAGGTGAGTTCACCAGTGTATTCCATTAAATCGCCGTATGCGTTTGCAATGACTTGGAACTTTGTTGGATCTTTTGAGCGTCGCTTCTTGTGCTTCTTGTAGTAGTGAACGAAGACTTGGTAGGAACCTGCAGGTGCTTCACCTTCAGGCCAAACAACATTTTCAATCGGTTT
>DUJC01000131.1:1621-5067 GCA_013330015.1 Candidatus Poseidoniaceae archaeon
GGACAAACGACGTGAAGATCGAGATCGTTGTAGTTGTTCCACATCAAGGAAACCTGGACATCCGAGGAGCGTGCACCTTCACGCTCAAGACGTGCTCGAAGTTCTTCAAGTGCACGTGATGCTGCTTGGCGACGCTCAAGAGCGTCTTTTTCTTGGGCTGCACGAATCTCAGCGAGACGTTGTTCTTCAGCAGCGGCAAGTTCGGCTTGACGAGCGGCTTCTTCTGCATCTCGTTCTGCTTGAGCCGCTGCATCTCGTTCTGCGTTTGCACGTGCTTCTTCTGCAGCCTTTTCGGCTTCGATTCGGTCTCTCTCAGCCTGTTCTTCCTGCTCCTTCTTGAGTCGCTCTTGTTGCTCAGCCATGGCTGCTTCTTCTTCTTCGCGCCTGCGACGCTCTTCTTCCTCTTCGCGACGAGCCCATTCCTCATCGCGCTGACGACGGCGTTCAAGCATCTCTTCCTCAGTTTCTTCATGCTCCTCTTCCGGTTCTTCTTCCGCTGGTGGTTCTTCCCAGAACGGTTCCTCTTGCACAGGTTCAATCGGCTGCTGTTCTTGTGGGATCAAGGAAACGCTCACTCCACCAGAGAGATTTCGACGACGACGTTCGGATTCGATCATCATCAGCTTTCGCTCAAACTCGGAGCGAGCGCTCGAGAAACTTGAGCTCTGTACAGGTGCCCTGAGGCCATCAGCTACCATGCCCTGGCGCACTTCGAGCGCTGCATCACGACGAATGAGAATAAACCAGACGCCGAGAATAAAGCCGCCACCTAGGATGGATAAAACTAGAATGGAGCCCGTGTCCATGTTCTCAGGAAGACGTACTGTGTCTTTTATCATTTGCTTCCTTTAATTTATGATTGCGTGCATGCAAAGCATTGAATGTGTCAAGCATCTCGTCATACCATGGACAAGTCCGAACGGCTTGCGACACTTCTTCCAAACGGACGAGGCGTATGGATTCCAATCGACCATGGTATGTCGGATTATCCATGCGATGGATTGGAGGATACTGAAGGCCTGATTCGTGATTTGATTTCTGCCGGAGTCAATGCTATCGTTGCACAGAAGGGTGTTGTAAGTCACTACAGTTACCTTTGCGAGGGAACTGACACCAACATGGTGATTCACTTTTCGGCATCAACTCGTCATGGGGGGCCCGATGCCTCTCGCAAGGTATCGGTTGGTCAAGCCTCTGAAGTTGTATCAAGAGGAGGCTTTGCTGCTTCTGCTCAAGTCAACATTGGATCGGATGGTGAAGCAGACATGTTGGAAGCGCTCGGCGAATTGACGACACTTTGCCATCACCTCGATTTGCCTGTTCTTGGCATGATCTACGCCCGAGGGCCAAATCTCAACATCGTTGATGGAGATACAACCAACGGTGTCGCCCACGCAGCTCGTGTCGCCTTCGAAATCGGTTGTGATGTTGGGAAAACAACGTGGACCGGTGATGAGGAATCCTTCGCTAACGTCACTGGTGCAGCACCGATTCCATTGCTCGTCGCAGGTGGAGCAAAGACCAACACACGTGACATGTTAGAAATGGTCGAGAAAGCGATGAAAAACGGTGCTGCAGGTGTATGTATGGGACGACAAGTCTTCGCGCATGAAAAGCCAGCTGCTGTTGCAAGAGCCCTCGTCCTCATCGTCCATCACGACATGTCTGCCAACGATGCAATGAACGAAGTTGGATTGTGAGGGAGCATCATGGAAGTCTGGCTTAATGCACCCGTTTCAAAGGGGCATGAAGACGTTGATGCCTTCTACTCCGTGCAAAGTGGCCCTGGAATTTTCAGCGAGGATGGTTTGTTGTATCGTAACGGCTCTGTCATTGGCGGTCATGTTCACATCGACTCTGCCGAGGCACAAGCGAAAGCACGCAGCCTTGCAGGAAGCGTTGAATGGATTCTTCTTACCTTCGAAGATTGGTCCATGATTCCAATCGAGAACGTCATTGCTGCGACCGAAAGCACGCCTACCAAAGTTGCTGCTCAAATTATGAGGCCTGTCGAAGCACAAGGTGCGGGTTTTGCATTGGACATTGGCGTCGATGCGCTGCTCTGCACAGAGGATTGCTTGGAATCCGCTCTGATTGTCAAATCAATTCGTTTGGAGGAAGCAAGCTCAAAGGAGTCTTTTCATGAAGAAAATGAGCAGCATGTTGAAGTCTCATTGATGACCATCACCGATATCAAAGAGGGGCATTCTGGAGATCGTGTATGCATTGATTTGCTCTCGATGCTCGAGGAAGGTGAAGGTATACTGGTTGGTTCAACAGCGAAAGCATTCGTTCTCATTCATGGAGAAACGATCGCATCCAAGTATGTTCCAACGCGCCCATTCCGCGTCAATGCTGGGAGTGTTGATGCATACACCTACATGGCTGATGGGACGACGAAATACCTCAGCGAGTTGACTTCAGGCGACAAGGTGCTCATCACGAGAAACGACGGAGCATTGCGAACAGCGAGTATTGGTCGGATGAAAATAGAGACTCGGCCGTTCATTCTATTGAGGTTCAAAGATGAAAATGCTAATGAAGGTCATGTCTTCATTCAACAAGCGGAGACGGTTCGCTTGGTTTCGGAAACCGGTAAGACTTGTTCTGTGACAGACCTTACGGTAGGTGATCGCATTTTTGGTCACTCCTCCACGTCAACACGGCATGTTGGACAAAGCATCTCAGCACCGTCTGAGGAGCGTTGACACATGGCTGTCTTGGGACAAGGAATGGCTCATGGTGCATGCAGCCTTCTCCATGCAGCAGGTACTGGATACGGTGCGAGCATGGCCCTTGACTTACCAATTTTGGTTCGAGTTCTTAACAAGAAGAGCAAACGTGACGTCCATGACAAGGATGGCCTTCTACCACACATCGTTGCTGCTTGGATGGCAGCTGGACACGAACTGCCCATTGAGCAAGAACGACTCCATTGGGCCGTACAATCAAAGATTCCTGCTCGAGAAGGTCTGAAGTCATCTTCTGCACTGTGTGTTGCTGCAGTTCGAGCCCTCTGTGATTCAACCAGTACAACGCTTGAATTGCATGAACTCGTTGCTATCGCAGTCGATGCTCAACTTCGTGCAGAAATTACCCTTACAGGCAGTATCGACGATACATGGGCTTGTGCAACAGGTGGATGGAAGTTGATCAATGCCAACGAACCAGATGTTGCTCAAGGAGTGCTGATTCAAGGTGATGGTCCTGCTCGAGATGAGTGGAAAGTGCTCTTGGTCTCTCGTGGACCAAGAGAAACTCGCCCTGCATTGGAGGACTTTGTGCCACATCAACAACAATTCATTCAAGCGCTTAATGCCATCCAAGACGGGAATGAATTGGTCGCATTAACTCTAAATGGCCGAGGTGTGATTGGTGCAACAAAAGATTCCAAAGCTCGTCTCTTAGCCAATGACGCACTTGTCAACGGTGCGCGGGCAGCAGGT
>DUJC01000131.1:5474-6893 GCA_013330015.1 Candidatus Poseidoniaceae archaeon
TGGTATGAACGAAAGCATCCAGAGTTCACCATCATCGAAACCCGGTTCAAGAATCCAGAGAATTCCGAGTCCGAGGAATAAGGCTCAAGTTCTTGAGTACGTAATGGTTGGGAAGGTTGAGCCCAATGAAGATGCGCCTAGGGGAAACCCTGTCTGTGACATTGTTTGGTGAGAGCCACGGTCACTTGGTAGGCGCCTTATTGGAAGGTGTTCCTGCTGGACTCCCGATTGATGAGGAGCGCATCGCTCAGCGTATGTCGACACGGAGACCTGGTGGTCATTTTGCAAGCAAACGCATAGAAGCCGATGCTGTTGAATTACTTGCAGGCATCCACAACGGGTTTGCTACAGGCCAACCCATTTTAATTCAAATTCGAAATAAGGATGCCCGAGAAAGCGATTACAGTTTCATTCCAAACCATCCAAGGCCGGGTCATCAAGATCTCATGATGCATTTGCGAACTGGCGGTTTTGCAGATTTGAGAGGAGGAGGCTCCTCATCCGCTCGATTGACTGCAGGACTTGTTGCTGCTGCTGCAATCGTCGAGCCTCTGTTAGGAGACATTCATATCGATGCACACGTAGCAGCTATCGGCTCAATTGAATCTGCACGAATCGACGATTGTCCCGAAGAATGGGAAAACGAATTGTGTGAACAATTACGATGCCGAGATCCAAATGTTGTTGAAGCGATGAAAACTGAAATTGAGCGCATTCGAAAAGAACGTAATTCGATTGGTAGCCGGGTCGATGTACTCGTATCGAATCTGCCATTAGGCCTTGGTGAGCCTTGGTTCGATGGACTTGAACCCGCCTTAGGCCGAGCCTATCTTTCGATTCCAGCAGCACGTGGCGTAGCGTTCGGACGTGGATTTGGAGCCGTACGCATGACCGGATTGGAACACAACAATCCGTGGGGCGGCACCACAGACAACCCATTGCAGGAAGGCGAGCAACCTGATGGTAGCATTGCAGGATTGACATCAGGCTCAGATGTGTTCGCACAAATAGCATTCAAGCCACCATCAAGTATCGCTCATGAACAAACCACGTTGGAACTCTCCTACGGAGAAAAAAAGCCTCTTGTTGTCAAGGGCCGACACGACCCCGTGCTTGGGCCAAGAGCAGTGAGTGTTGCCAAGGCAATGACAACGTTGGTGCTATGCGACCTTCTCATGAGGAAACGTGATGCTTTGTGAAGGGTCGAATCATTCACAAATTTGGCGGTTCGTGTCTGCGTGAGCCCGATGATATCGAGAAGATTGCTGAAGTGATTCGTGGTGACGACCAGGCGATTTTGGTCGTTTCAGCCTTGTGGGGGACAACAGATCGGTTGTATCGAGCTGCAAGAGACCCTCGATATGCGGGTCGGCTGGTACAAGATCTATCCAAACAACATCTTCGTTTTGCACCCGGTCT
>DUJC01000022.1:0-2612 GCA_013330015.1 Candidatus Poseidoniaceae archaeon
GAATGGGCCAACAATGGTACAACAGCTATTGAAACAACCAATATTCTATCCGATCAAAATGGACAGTTCTCTGTTGGTCAGTTCCTCTATCCTGAAGACATCGTTGTTGGAGACAACACGACCTACAAGGTCTATGCCGTTGTAACTGAGATGTTCGCATTCAATGGCGCAACATCCTCGGACTACTTGGTTGGTGTTGAGGCAAACATGACCATTGACCCGAGCAGCAACAACTGGGACTATTTCCGAAGCGATGAACAACAGTTGTGGTTGGAATTTTATTCCTACTACACTGCAGATTATGAGCGTGGAATTTACTCCAACCCGATTCCATACGCCCCAGTAACGTTCTCGTTCTATGGCGGATTGTTTGGTAACCTAACGCACCCAACCAATTTCACCAACTTTGACGGCAACGGATACCGTGCAAACTCGTTCGGTCTGACTTCCGTCTCGTTTGAACAAACAGGTGGGGCAAACGGTGTTTGGAAACAAGTTCAGTTCAACTCAACAATGGACAACGGACCAGGAAAGGCACCCGGTGGTCTTGAAGAGATCATCTGGAACAACAACACGAAGATGCACGATATTGTACAGGACGCTCAAGGCTTGTCGACACAATACGTCCGAGTGAACACCAGTCTTCCGAAAGGTGATTACAGTTACATTGGTCAAGTACAACCTGAGCTTGCTACAGAGTATCCGTTCCCATTCTTGCACGGCGATGAATTCGACAACGCTCGTTCGATGCGCGTCATGCACCGAATGAACATTGATGGGATTATGACATTCGAAGGAGTTCACCCAATCACGTTCTTTGATTCAACCATCAACAACGGAGACGGAACCTTCGGTAACTGGCGTTACGTTTACCACGGCCCTGCCTTGACTGCAGCCGGATTGAACTACAACGAAGTTTCAGCCTACAAGGCTTACAGTATGCTATGGGACGGAAACGATGCTTCTCTGACCGGAGAAGCAGTCAACATCATCGATTTCGTCGATGTGAATGCAACGCATTGGTTCATCAAACTCGTGAACGGGGGCGACGGCGATTTGCCACCATGTGGCCAAATCGACCCAACCGACCCAGACAGCCCAGTACGCTGTGAAATTGTCCCTGAAATGGATACAGGCACATCACTTGAATTGGCTGGAAGTGTCACCAACCGCACACTTGTCCCATGGACCATTGAACCGGTTGCTGTCCAACTTGACAAGGACAAGAACGGTTTCTTTAGTAGCGGTGGAGAAACACAATTCACACAAAAGCCAAACTGTATGGATGCTCAAGGAAACAGAATCCCAATGCAAAGCATTGACGATGAAACAGAGTGCATCACCAAGGGCGGTATTGAAGCTGAGTACGATTACAACTTCACTTGGGAAAGCCAGTATCCATCTGGAACGTACGGGATGCGAATCGACTTCACGAATTCAGGATACTATTTCACTGGAAATTCGTCAGCGCTCGCAACAACAGGTGCGTACATCAACGTCACCGTTGTCGGAACAACCTCGTTTGAGTTAACCTCGATTGCTCGGTTGTACCGAAACACGAACACATCGATCCAAGCACGACTTATTGACAACTCTCTGCAACCAGTCCGTGAAGCGCCTGTGAACTACACGTGGTCGTTCGATGGGCGAACGGAAACAAGTTATACTGATACAAACGGTTACTTCGAAATGCCATTCAACATCACAGCACAAGACGATCTCGGCCTCTTCACGCTCACGTTTGATTATGAAGGCACACCGCTTCTCAAACCAAGCAATGCTGTTCAAGATGTATGGGTTGTTTCTCGAACTTTCCTCTCGGTTGTTTCAACCGACGGAAACCGTCGTCAATCAGGTGACTTATGGGATTTCACAGCGCAAGTAAAGGATGACAACAAGACCCTTGAATTCGATTCTGGAGGTCGCGACCTTGACGGAGAAAGCGCTCCAAACGGAGGATTGGTTGATGTTATCTTCGAAGGAACGGACTTCGACAACGTTCAACATCGACAAGTTGTAGCTACATTGGCTCCATCAGCCGGTGTTATTTCGCTACCAGAGACGCAACCAGATAACTCCCATCTGTGCTACTATGACGGCAACGATGACGGGTTTGCAGACCGTGATGTGAACCAAGACGGCAACCTCGACCGTCTCGAAGCCGTTGGCTGTTTGAAGGCTGATATCAGTCCGCTTTCACCGACCAAGCTGCGAGAAGACCCAGAGTCATTCTTGCCTGATGGATTCGGACCAGTCAACGTCGTTCTGCGATTTGAGGAATCGCTGCCCAACGAAGGTTGTGCCCCTCTTGATGCAAGCTATCTTGGTCTTCAAGGGCAATGGGATCCGTGTGCAAACGTACCAGGAAACAACCACTACCGCACGGTCATGACTTACAATGCGAACGGATTCTCACTCATTGGACGAACCTCGTTGTCGGTTGATGACCAAATTGTTTACACGAGTGAAGTTGATCCAGTAACTGGATTGGTTGTTCCAAAGCCAATGGTTGTCACAGGACAATTGACCGACGAACTTGGCGAAGTTCTCGTAGGACGAACTATCCGTGTCAGTTACGAGATGGTCAATGGCCAAAGCGGCCCAGTCAACTG
>DUJC01000022.1:3042-4466 GCA_013330015.1 Candidatus Poseidoniaceae archaeon
GACAACAACGATGCATTCCGATATGACAACAAAACCATCCAGACCGAATTCGATGTGTTCTCGAACTCATCGCTTTCAATCACCGAGGTTGGGCCGTTCAAGTCGAGTGTTGATACATACAGCATCGAAGGTATTGCATACCCAGTACTGTACCTGAAGGAATCTTTCCACATAGACGCATTGTTGACACAGAGCAATGGACAAGCAGTCGGTGGCAAGTGTCTCAACATTTACCTCGATCCAGAAGAAAACATTCGTCCGATTGCAACCATCCGAACCAACGATCTAGACGGAACCGTCGAGTGGTTCAGCGGCGACCCGCTTCTGAACCCATCGCTACGTGGTGTTGAACTCACGGGTGGAAAGAAGGAAGGTTTCCGAACGCTGAAGGTAGCCTTTGAGCCGGACTTCAACGTCCCTGGTGGATGTGACAAGGACGTCGAGAACGTTCTGAATGGATCAGAGGTCGAAATGGAAGTCCTTGTTCGTTCGCGCGTTGATTTGCAAGTTGAGACCAATTGGTACTACGGTGGAGAAGCAGGCATTCCTGAAGGAACACTCGTTATTGGTGAAGTCGCGCTCCTGCGCGACCGTCTCGATATTGCGATTGAGAACGAGGAAATTCAATTCATCCGACAATACCGTAACGAAACTGGTGCATGGGTCACCATGTCAGCTGCGACAAACAAGACCGTTACCAACGAGCAAGGAATTGCTCGTTTCGAGTGGTCGTTTGACGGGCGCTCTTGTGACGGTGTTGAGTGTACGGGTGAATGGCAAGTCATTGCTTTCTATGCTGGCAGCCAGAACTTCCAAGCATCTCAGAACAACATCACTTTCGCTGTTGATTACAAGGCTGCTTCAGAAGTTGAAGCAAAGGGCTTCTTTAGCCCAGAAAACGCCATGGCATTTAGCATCGTTCTGATGGCATTGCTCGTTGCAGGCGCTCTGTATTATCGCCGTGTCGTGAGCCGACGTCAAGTTCAATCGCTCAGAGGTATTCTCACCGATACAATGATGCAACTTGAAGCAAGCAACGAATACATCAAGATCATCTTTGATTGTTACAAGAACCTCGTACGCCACTTCCGTAAGTATGGCTTCATGAAGAAGGTTTACGAAACCACTCGTGAATTCGAATCTGCGGTACGTGCAGCGTTCAACATGGTTCCTCCGCAACAACTCGACGCGTTCTTGACCATCTTCGAAGAAGCTCGCTACTCCGATCACAACATCGGTGTTATGCAGCGTGACCAAGCGATTTCAACGCTTGGAGCGATTACGTCCTCCATCACCAGCGCATTGGGTGAGGAAGGACAGGTCAAGCGCTACGAAGTAACTGGCCTCTACGATAAGCAAACGAAGGCTGGCGAATTCGTCGCTGCAGACGGTTCAGTCCGACAAGCTGGAATTGTTGAAGGCGA
>DUJC01000022.1:4855-5905 GCA_013330015.1 Candidatus Poseidoniaceae archaeon
TCGGGCCAACCTTCAAGGGCAGGATGCGCTCTCGCATAGCCATGGAAGACTGGAAGTTACTCATCGACCAAGCCATGCAAGTTGAAACGAACAACACGATTGAAGCGCACAAAATCTACGGAGACGCTGTACGCTCTGCTCTCGCTCAGACACAGATGTTGCTCGGTGATCTTGAAGCTGCTCAAGTGATTGAAGCACTCTATGGGGCTCTCGTTGCTTACTCACAGCAAGTCATGTTGCGAATGAAGGCGGAAGATCCCGAAGTTGGAGGTGTTGACCACGCCTTCCGAGCAGGCCAGGCCTACGGCGTTTCGTGCGTTCTCAACCACCTCATCGATCAGTTGACCGATGTGGCTGGAATTACAGCACTCGGAGCCCTTGATGATTTCTCGGATACCCTTCACGATGAGATCATCATCCAAGGGCGAGCTGCAGGCCTCACTGTGGAATTGCTCGATGCAAAGGGCGAGATTCTCTTCGATTGAAGTCCTGCATTCGCGTCGGTGCCTTCATAACGGGTTGGTTGGTCGCAAGACTGCCTCAAAGCATCGAGGGAGTCATATGAGCAAGCCAACACGAAAGACAAATGCCGATTTGGTCGGTCTAATCGACCAACTGAAAGCCCAGTCTCGTGACACAGGTGCTGCACTATGGCGAGATGTTGCTAAGCGCCTCTCCAAGAGCCGCAAGAACTGGGCCCAACCAAACCTAAGCCGCGTAACCCGTTACGCTCCAGAAGGTGCGACCATTCTCGTACCTGGTAAGTTGCTAGGATCTGGTGAAGTTACAGGGAACCGCACCATCGCCGCCTACAGTGTCAGTTCCAGTGCACGAGCGAAAATTGAAGCCGCAGGTGGACGCGTTCTCACCTATGGTGAATTAATGAACGAAAATCCAAACGGAAACGGGGTGATTATTCTTGGATGAAGCAACAACCTACGTCTTTGACGCAGATGGACTCGTCCTAGGGCGCCTCGCCTCTACAGTAGCAGACATGCTCCTCAAATCTGCACGCTCTGATCGTGATGACAAGGTTGTCATCATCAATGC
>DUJC01000022.1:6301-6842 GCA_013330015.1 Candidatus Poseidoniaceae archaeon
GCGTTGAATCACGCACGCAAAGGACCTTACTTCCCCCGCATGCCAGACATGATCCTCAAGCGCACCGTTCGTGGTATGCTTCCATACCAACGAAAGAGCAGTGGTCGCCGTGCTCTGCGCAACCTTCGTGTTGAAATCGGCTGCCCTTCACACCTCGCCTCGGACCTTCCAGAAGGTCACGTCGAAGGCGATGCAAGCAAAATTCGCAAATCCTTGCCAGAGAGTTTCGTCAGTTTGGGCGACATCAGTGCAAGCCTAGGTGCACCTGCGCACCGATGGACTGGAGGTGAACAATGATGGCACGAAAGAAGAAATCCGTTGAGAGTTCAGGAAAGCGTAAGACAGCCATTGCACGAGCATCTGTCAAAGCCGGAAAGGGCCGTGTTCGTGTCAACAGCGAGCCAATCGAAATTCTCCAACCTGCTCTTGCACGACGCAAAGCTATGGAACCACTCGTCATTGCAGATGCCATGAACCGATTGTCCAAGGTTGATATCAACTTGACAACAACCGGTGGCGGCATCATGGGTCAAACCGATGC
>DUJC01000022.1:7245-7593 GCA_013330015.1 Candidatus Poseidoniaceae archaeon
CGAGATGAGTTCCTACGATTTGATCGAAGCCTCTTGGTCAACGATCCACGTCGCAAGGAACCAAAGCACCAACTTGGTCGTGGTGCTCGACGCAAGAAGCAAAAGTCGTATCGATGAGGTGAACAAGAGATGATTATTCCAATTCGTTGTTTTAGCTGTGGTACCGTTATTGCTCACAAGTGGGATGAGTTCAACAACAAGATTGCTGAAGGAACCAGTGTCGATCAAGCACTTGACGATGTTGGCCTCGAGCGATACTGTTGTCGACGCATGTACGTTGGACACATCGATTTGATCGAAGAGATTGTCCCGTTCAGCGCTCAGCACAAGTGAGGAGATTCACGGGCC
>DUJC01000022.1:7999-8138 GCA_013330015.1 Candidatus Poseidoniaceae archaeon
CCACTCCTCATGCGTTTGTCGAATTCTACTGTCATGGAAGCCTTGCATTGATATGGCTTGAACGCTAGCGTAACGCATGCGCTCACGTGCACTCCTTCTGGTTCTCTTGATGCTAGGGATGCCCTTCTCTTCCGTGGCA
>DUJC01000029.1:0-126 GCA_013330015.1 Candidatus Poseidoniaceae archaeon
TCCACCACCATTGCACGGCGCTGCTGACCCATACGCACAAGCAGGATTCGTTTTCCCTGATTGGTACGTACTGTTCTCGTATGGATACCTACGATGGGGAGAGTATCTTCCTCAATTTACGGTACC
>DUJC01000029.1:469-3088 GCA_013330015.1 Candidatus Poseidoniaceae archaeon
ACCGGATTCATTGGCGACATTGTCGGCCAACCTGTCTTCGCTTGGAACGCTGCATGGTGGGGCGCTGCACTCACGGGCATCCCAGTCGGTATTCTTGCTCTTCCACCGTTCCTCGGTGGACGTGAGAAGCGACCTGTTGAAGATCCATGGTTTGCGGCAGCAGGTGCAGTCTACCTTGCGCACGTATGGTTCATCTCTGTCTTTTCGATCAACATTTTCCTCGAGTTGTACGGGAAAAACAGATCGGATTATTGTAAACTCGATTCACATGGAGATTTGTTATGTGGAACGAGATCACCATGGATTGCTGAAATCTTCAATGCCGTGCCGTGGATACTCACCGGTATGCTGTTGTGGATTGTCATCTATTTTGTCGGACGTAACATCCTCGTTAAAGCATGGGGCTCTGGATTCACACCGGAACACGGCAAGCGTGTCATCATCGGCGCCCTCGTCATATCTGCAGCTGCATCGGTTGCAACCTTCGACACCTACGATAACGGATTCTGGGAAGCAGGTGGGCTGTTGACCATCAAGGGACTGACACACGACTACTATCCTGAACTGGAAGCAATGCGTACACAACCTTCCGATGTTCACGTTCACGATACGAACGAGTTTACCGATGATCGTGGATACACAGACGGTATCGTACCAGCAGCAGCCTGGCTTGATTGGCAAATCTTCCAACCTGCTCGAGAAACCATCATCGATTTCAGTGATGCCAACAACCATCAGAACCCATCTGAAGGCGACAATGCAGCAGGCAACACCGTGACCTTTGCTGGTGGAGAAGGCTACACAAGCTCAGGTACATTCACCGTCTCAGGCGAGTACAGCGATGAAGCACTCCCGACCGATGTTACCTGCGAATACCGAGCCAGTGAGCGTAAGATCGACGGCGTCAATACCGCAACAATGCTCTCGAGCACCATGAGCGTCACCGACAATTCAGGAAAGGTACTTGCTTCCTTCACAGGGTGTGAAGGGGCAGAAATTAATCTTGTACCAGGGAACTACAACTACGAGTACACCCTTGTCGCATCAGGTGCCTTGGCTCTCAACGATTCAATCACGACGGAAACAACCTACTCCGTGCGTGCCTTCCAACCGCTCCTCTTGTGGGACGACAACTCTGGCGCACACGCTGGCAAGGTTGTTGATTTGACCAACTCCACAATGATTGCAATGATTCAAGCCGATGGTGGAGCGTATTCGGTCACCGATAACCCGTCCTATCATGTCAACCCAAAGGCACTCGATGCTAAGTTGACCTATGCCATGTTCATTCCATGTCTAACCTTTGGTGCTGTCGTGATCGTTCTGTTGCGATCGATGGCACGTGGCTATGAATTCGAGATGAACAAGTGTTACGGCTGTGACCTTTGTGACGATGCCTGTCCAGTTCGATTGTTCAATGGTGGAGACAAACTCAACATCATCTACAACTCTTGGAACAATGAGGACGATGGTGTACCGCTGTATTCGTGTCTAACATGTACGGCATGTACCAATGCTTGTCCACAGTTGGTCAACTACGATTCCTACGTCGACATTCGACGCAGTCTCATTGTGGGTGGACCAGCTGCAGAAATTCCCCACACTGTTCTTCAAGCCGTTCTTGCTGCTGAAGCAGAAGAAGCATCCAACGACGACTTCATCCCAGTTGAGGAATACCCGATTTCCTCAAACGTCGGCTACTACCCTGGCTGTGTCGATTATCTCGACCAAGAGATGGTCTTCTCACACGTCAATGAGGGTGAGATGAACCTTGGCGATTCTACAACCTCTGCCTTCACACTGTTCGAGGAAATGGGACATGATGTATCCTATCTTGGTCGTGACTTCCTCAAGTGCTGTGGCCACGATCAGAAGTGGCAGGGACTGACAGAAGTCTTTGACAAACTCAAGGCCTACAACCAGAAGAAGATCGAAGCATCAGGTATCGATACACTCGTTTCTTCATGTGCTGAATGTTTCCGAACCTTTGCTCGTGATTACGAACTCGAGGGTGTCAAGGTCATGCACACAACAGAATACCTCATCGAGAACGGATTCGATATGCAACTCTCGACCGATGCAACCACCGTCACCTACCACGACCCATGTCGTCTTGGTCGACAAATGGGCATCTACGACGAGCCACGTGAACTCATCAACGCTGTTGAGGGTGTCGATCTTGTTGAGATGGAGCATCATGGCGAAGACGCCATGTGCTGTGGTGTCTCAAGCATGATGTCGTGCAACGAGAATGCTCGCGCTCTCCGTGTTGCTCGAATGGAAGAAATCAAGTCGACCGGAGCAGACACAATGCTGACCTCCTGTCCAAAGTGTGTTTCGCACTTCGAGTGCCTCAAGTTTGAGGGAGATGAGCGTTACGAAGACATCGAGATTCTCGATGTTGTCTCCTTCCTTGCTCGTGAAGTCAACGCCAAGAAGAGCGAACTTCCTGCAGCAGTTCCAACAGAAGTTGAAGCTTGAAGTTAATCTTCAGATGGTACGTCATCGTCCATACCGACAATCTCGTAGTTTGATGGGAACAACGCGATGAGAACACCTGCGATGAGGCTGATGAGGCCCCACATGAATTCCTGTTGAACAAAGAGAAGTTCAAGTGCG
>DUJC01000023.1 GCA_013330015.1 Candidatus Poseidoniaceae archaeon
ATCCATTGTTCGACTCGAAATGGTAGACGGTAAAGTCGTCCTTCTCGATGAGGTGATTTGATGGATTTGGATAGACACGATTTCCGACTGGAAGAACTCATTGAGCGCATACAGAAAAACGACAACCGGCTTGTCGCACTTCAAGTCCCTGAAGGATTGAAAATGCAAGCGCTGGAAATGATGGACGAGATTGAATCTGGTTCTGGAGCAAAGGTTGTTCTCGCTGCTGATCCATGCTACGGAGCGTGTGATTTGGTCCATGATAAAATGCAAATGATGGGTGTGGAACTTGTTGCTCACTTGGGCCATTCGCAAATGAACATCGATTCAGGAATGCCGACGGAATTCATCGATGTCACCTACGACGGAGACCCTGACCTTGCCCCTGTTATTCCCATGCTTAACGCCCATTTGGACATCGCAAAGAAGCGAATGGCTGAGCAATCAACGGGCGAATTGAGCGAGGAAGAAGCGCAAGAACGCTTCATGGATGCAGTTGGACGCATGACACCTCTGAAAGACACGAAACTTGGCTTGGTTGGAAGCATACAACACTTGCATCTCTTGCCTGAATTCCACGACCGCTTGCAACAGGCTGGATTTGATGTGACGATTCCAATGGGAGGCGCACGCCTTACCTTCCCTGGGCAAGTTTTGGGTTGCAATTATTCTGGTGATGATGACACCATTGGTCATTACCTCTTCCTCGGAAGCGGCGATTTCCATCCAATTGGATTGGTCCTCCACACTGGAAAACCACTCGCTATGCTCGACCCGTATTCCGGCGATGCTATCGAGATGTCGTTCGAACGTATCGAACGAATTCTTCGTCAGCGCTTTGGGTTGATTATGTCCTCCATGGATGCAGAAAAGTTTGGAATTCTTATCGGAGAGAAACCAGGACAAATGCGACGAACGCTTGCCCTTCGAATGAAACGCTTGTTGGAAAAACATGGAAAGAAAGGATACCTTCTGGCTCTCGAACATGTTGGCCCTGAATTGATTGATTTCTATCCTGTTGATGCTTTTGTCAACACAGCATGCCCTCGAATCGCTATCGATGATGCTGTCAAATATGCAAAACCATTGATCACACCGTTTGAGCTCGAAGTCGCACTCGGTGAGAAAAAGTGGGAACTCGGATATCAATTCGACGAAATCCCCTGAACAACGCTCGATTTTCGTTTGGAAAAGAGCGAGTGTTCAAGAACGGTTGGCATCAAGATGCAATCAGCATGAGCGACTATCTCGACCGAATCGGTTCAGGATTCATCCTCCTGAACCCTGACCCTTTGGACTTTGATTACGTTCCAGAGGCGATGGTAGGACGAGAGAGTATTCAACAAACTCTGGCAGGGAAATTCCATTCCATCGCTCATCCAAACGGTAGCGCGAACGTCGTCATTACTGGCCCTGTTGGAAGTGGAAAAACGCTTCTTGCACGAACGTTTTGCAGAGACATTGAACATCATCTGCGAAATAAGAGGCCGCTTCGAAGCGTCCACATAAATTGCCGAAATGCGACAACAAACGTTCGAGTTGCCCAGCGTATCGTTCAGTCTCTCGACCCTGGTCACCCAGACCGTGGGCTTTCAATGGGCGAATTGTTAAGCAGTTTGAGAAAGTTGTTGAGGAACAATGGACGCCACCTGCTCATCGTTTTGGACGAAGTGGACCACTTGCTACGAAAGTCTGGAAACGACCTCATCTACCAATTGCTCCGTATTGACGAAGATCAAGAAGGGAGCGGTACGCTATCGCTCATTCTTATCAGTCAGGAGCAGGTTCTCGATGTTCTCGAGAACGCGGTTATATCCAGATTTGGCCACACCAACCACCTGCCGATACCACCCTACGACATGAAAGGACTTCTAGCAATTGTACGGCAACGTGCTGAAGCTGCACTCAATCCCAAATCATGGGATGAAGAACTGCTCAAACTGATCGCTACGTCTGCGGCCCCATCCGGTGACGCTCGACAAGTGATCGAACTGCTTGGTGCTGCCGTTGAGCATGCTGAATCCGATGGACAAAAGAGTATTCTTCCCGAGCATGTTCAGACCAAAGCACGCAATGTCCCTCAAGTCATGCCGGAGGATGTTCTCGATGAATTGTCTGGCCACTCAATGTTGGTCCTCCTCGGTATTTGCCGACGTTTGCGGAAGGCTGAATTCATGACCAGCAAAGACGTTGAATCGATCTATGCAGTGGTTTGTGAAGAGTACGAAGTCAAGCCCCGCAGCCACACTACCGTCTGGAAATTCCTCAAGCACATCGAGGGTTTGAACATCATTGCCACCCGTGTCGATACAGTGGGAGAAGGACGTGGACGGACAACGCACATCTCCATGCCACATGCTCTACCAGTGGATGTTGCTGCTCGAATTGAAGGCCGTGTCGCAAGGAAACTGAAACGCTGATGAACAAATAGCATGCGGTGAGGCTAAATAGGGGTCGTTTGTCGCTAGGTTGCTAGAGGAATGCATCATGGCTGATGGAAATTCATTTGTTGCAGTGGTCAACGATACCACAACCAAGTTGACCCGAACCACCAAGAACGGTAAGGAGAAGACCTACTCTCCGTCGTACAAGACCGTTATTGCTGGAAACAACCACGCTCAATTGTTGGGTAAGAAGATCGGCGACGTCATCGATGGAATCTTCGTTGGCGAAGGCGAAACCACGCTCACTGGATACAAACTCGAAATCACCGGGGGTTCGGACAAAACTGGAACACCAATGCGTCGTGATCTTGACGGTGGTTCTCGTCAAGCCATTCTTGTCACCGCTTCGACCGGTTTCAAGGGACACAACCTTGTCTCCAAGACCAAGAAAGGTGAAAAGAAGCGATTCCGATACAAGCCAGAAGGTATGCGAAAGCGACGTGTCTTCCGTGGAAACACCATCACACAGGACACACGTCAAATCAATCTCAAAGTTGTCGATGCTGGAAACATTGGTCTCGACAAGTTGCTCGGTGAGGAAGAAGCTGCAGCGGAGTGAAACCCGAGAGGGTTGAATCGGTGAACAAGGAGGAAGGGAAGTATGGCACGAACCCTTCCATCCCAACCTGAAGTCAACATTGGTCTTGTCGGCCACGTTGACCATGGAAAGACAACGCTGACTCAGGCGCTCTCTGGTGTCTGGACGGACACACATTCCGAAGAACGTCGTCGTGGCATCTCGATCAAACTCGGGTATGCTGACACCGCCTTCTACAAGACCGATTCCGGTCAATATTATGCCACTGGACGCCATCCAGAAGGTGGGAAAGATGTCGATTCTGAACTACAACGCGTTGTTTCTTTTGTCGATGCTCCTGGACACGAGACCCTGATGGCGATTATGATCACTGGTGCATCCATCATGGATGGTGCCATGCTGATGGTCGCTGCTAACGAAACCTGTCCTCAACCTCAAACCCGAGAGCACTTGATGGCCCTCGAAATCGCTGGCATCAAAAACATCGTTATCGTTCAGAACAAGATCGAT
>DUJC01000053.1 GCA_013330015.1 Candidatus Poseidoniaceae archaeon
GCCCGGAATTTCTGAGAGATCGTTGCGAACATCGGCCATGTGTCGGTCGTTATCGACAAGGAACAGTTGAACGTCCAATCTTGGCTCAAGTACCTCACTGGAGAGTGGTCGAAGCAGTTCTAAGCCATTGCTTGAGAAGGTCCCAATGCGTGACTCTGCGGCAATCAAACGCTCTTCCTCAACATCCGATAATGCATAGGTTCCGACAAAATCGGAGTAAGCATCGGTTCGGATGGAAAAGAATTCGACATCTCGTTCATCAACGAGGCGTTGCGTTTCGTCATCCTCCGGACCGACCATCGAGGACCATGGACTCATCAAGAGGATGATGAGAATTCCGAGGGCTAGACGGACTCGACGCTCCATTACTTTCAACCTCGTTTCGATGACGCATTTATCGCTATGGGTCAATTGTTTGAACAAACCACCATCAGAACAGTCGAGTGGTTGTCTCGACCTGATCGACAAAAATCTCGGTTGCATAGGCTCCGACAACATGGTTCATTTCCATAAAATTCTGCGTGTTGTCAAACATTGTGTAACGTACCGAAACCCGAAGGGTATATTCGTCCCAAACGGTGTAGCCGAGGATCATCATTTCGAGATCATCACCCGCAAGTGACGAATGTGCTTTGACCGAATCAACTTCAACACGCATGGACTGAATCAAGAGACCTTCAGAATCAAGGAATTCAACCTCGACCACAACATCTTGAATCTCACGACTTCCATCGTTTTGCAGTTCGGCCATGACCAAATGGCCTCCGCGTTGCATGTAGACCGTGTGAATTTCAACATCGTCGCGAGGAATCATCCAGTACCAGCCGCTTGCAACGAGTCCAACCATGAGCATGAGAATCAATCCAGCGATGGCCACCCGTACCGGGTTGATGTCTCGAATACGTTCCTTGACAAACAAAGCCATCTCCTGTGCTTGTCGATAGGCTTCAGCTTGTTCAGGGTCGTTCAAATCAAGACCCATGTCAGCTGCTTCGCGACGTTGTGTCGTCTCCAACAAGCCCATTGGCTTCGCAGCGACGATGTCGTCTTCATGAACAATCATTTCCTCATCCATATTCTCACCCAAAAATCATCGCAAAGAGCGAGGCAATACCCGATGTAAACGGTTCTACGACCATGATGTGACGTGTTTCGACAGAGCCACCAGTGAGCGTACTCACCACTGAGAGGTCGGTAACAACACCATTCACGCCGATTGACGTGGAGGTTGGAAGGATACCTGTGAATTGCGCATCGAGCAAGACACCACGACCATCGACCTCAAGGTCGCCAAAGACTGGTGCATAGACGCCTGGCTCGAGATGGACTTCAGCGCTTGAGACGAGCCGGCCGGTCGTAATGTCGTCAAGGATGATAACAGGATAACCAAGTGGACGATGAATGGTAATGGTTGCTCCTTTCAAATCCTCACCGATGATTTCGAAACGGTCCAAAAAGGCACCAGGTGCACCAGGGACGTTGGATTGGCGCATGTACAATTCTTCAACACCTTGATCGGACGAAACAATGCGTACACCCCAATCTTCCGTTGTTTCAAGCTTGAACGTCCTTGGAAGGTTCTTGGCAGACATCAGCGTGTCTCCTTTTGCGTCGATGGCCCTGCCAGTTGCTTCAATGTACATATCCATCCGATCCGAATTCGAAGCGTAGTCAAGCGTCATCATGCCTTGGAAGGACGTCTCTTCACGAATATCGTATCGCGTGTCCGGAGCTGCAGTGAGTTGCATCTCAGAAGGTATGTCTCGGAAGAAGGTCGTCGCCGGCCACCAAAAGCCATCAACGAAGCGGTGCTGCTGAATCATCATGGAATCAACGCTTGTTTCACCGACCCTGAATTGTTGAGGGACATCAACGCTCAGTGAGAGAATATCACCAATCGTTGATGCGAATTGTGTGGACTGAGGCACACCTTCAATGAAGGTCTCAGCGCGAACAAAATTTTCCAAATCGACGAAGACCGCATAGGCATAATCCAATCGTTGGCCAATGTCGTAACTCATTGCAACAGAAAGCCGAGGGACAGTGAGGTTGTCCTGCCTTGTGAACTCAGCTCGCAGTGATACGTCTCTCGATTTCTCCGTATCCAAACCGAAAATCTGTAGCTCAGCTGAAGAAAGTTCAATTCCATTCATGGTAATGTACAGACGTTCTCGTGCTGGGAGCCAATCTTCCAAATCCATTTGGAATTGGTAGGTTGGAACCTCATCTTCGAGGTAGAAGACGTAGTTAATCTCAATTTTACCTGCAGGCAATTGAGGCAACCAGGTACGGAGATGCCAACTGCGTCGTTTCTCAAACGTCACGCCAAGTTCTTGGAGCAACTCGACATCGATTCCAACCAACTCGCGATCGGTAATGACACCGTCATCGAGGAACCTCATCAGTGGATAGGCGAACGAAAGATTGCTCTGGGAGAAGGTCTCTTCCAAAACTGCGAGTTCGGTTGCATCGATGATGTAATCTTCGAGAACGTCTTCGATGAGTAGGCGTTTTGATTCCGTCAAATTCGTTAGTTTTGAGAGGTTGAAATCGAGCACTGAACGCTCGATCGCTTGCATGTCAAGACCATGCTGCCATGCCGGTTCGTCTGTGACAAGAGACCCTTTGCGCATGTCAGCAACAATGTCGAAACTCTCTCCAGTTGTCATATCGATTCCATAAGCAACATTCGCAACCTCGCCTGTCGTATCACCTGCATTTGAGACAAGGCCGTACACCAAATCGTTGACGAGACCTCCGATACCAACAACGTCGCCAAGGAAGAATGAGAGAGCTTCTACCCCCTCTCCTTGGCTGAAATCAGGAATCTCAAGGCCGCTTGAATCGAGATCGCTTGGAAGAACAATTTCGAGATTTGCGGGAAGTGGTTCCATTCGCATCATGCCGTTCAGACCAAGGAATGGATCGTCGTACGTACTGACATCTTCCATCGAAATACTGAATGGTGCTGAAACTTGTCGTTGCAAAGAGTAACGTGCGCTCCCTTCAGGACCTGTTGAGTTTGGATCTATCGGAGAATATCGTTGGACTGATTGAACGTTGGATATTTTTGCACTCAACGAAGCCTGGGCCTGATCGGCGTCCACCCAGAAACGGAAGTGGTCTCCATCCATCGTCAGAGGTGTTGTCGCATTGGTCATTTGCACCATAATCGAAGTAATTGGCGTATCCGCTTGGAAGCCGACGGAATCACCAAGATTCAACTGGAATGATGATGGCAATCCCTCGAGACGAATGGCGTTCCGCTGAGCACCCTGCTCACCGCCATAGGTGATGGTTCCAATCGGTTCACTGGCCGTATATACCAACTTTTCCGGATCTTGGACAACACTCAACAAACCAGGCCGATTTGAAATCATGGCGGACTGCGCGGTAACATCTGAGAAGTCAGTGCCTGAATGTCGTATGTGACCTACAAGGAGCGCTCCAGATTGTTGACCACCCAATTCAAGAGATCGGATGCTCGTCACAGGATCGTAGGATTGGAAGACACGAGATATGTTCGATATTCGCAGACTCATCGCCACAGGTACGAGAGGGCCAACCGGCCCATCTCTTCCATCAACCTGTTCAATTTCCGTATCTTGTGAAAGCAAGATGTGGTCGGAATCGGTCAGCCATGGATGGTCGCTGCTTCCAATGGCCATCGATATGACGCCAAGACTGCTTGGGCTACGAACAGAACCATCGTTCCACGTTTGGCGAACTTGACTAAGACAAAGCACCTCAAGTTCACCTCCAGAGCTACCAGCGGTTCCAACAATGAGATCTGGAAGCGTGTTGAGAATGGAACCCAAATCTAGAACCACCTCGACCAGTGTTAGAAGTGCGTTATCCAACAATTGCGAGATGGTGTTGAGGTCTGGATCGTTGAAATTGACACGAGATAAACCGGTCGATGAAAGTTGGAAACTGCCTTTGAGGATAAGCACCTCTGGAAGGTTTTCAACATGAATCGAAAGCGAACTGACATCGGTGGCATAGCCTCCACGCATCAACGTAGAATTGTACGATAGCGACTTGATTCGCTCCGTTCCTGCGACCATTATCAACGTCGCAGGAGGTGCTGCAGGATTGACAGGGAGTGTCAAATCGTTTTGATTCGCTGTCGCATCACCTGAGAAGTTCTTGATAGCAAGGATGAACGAGAGCCGGTCTGGAATGTCACCAGGAAGGTTTGAACTTCCAGGCGCTTCACCAATCATTGTGAAAATGGCATTGATTTCCTCTTGAGGGAGTGTGCCTGAGGGGATTCCCCGTATCCACAAGCGTGAATCAGTGATGTTTCCAAAGGTTCCACCCTCGAGCGTGTTGCTTCGGTCTTCGAAGTAATGGAGCCACAAGTCCGCACCAACATCGCTGTACAACTCAACGGTATCGAACGTGTTGTCGCCAATGTTATCGTTTCTTAGAACAAGGTCAACTTCCTCCGGCAGGACATTTGAACCGTATTCAGGATGGAATCCAACGTCTATGTAGCCCATATCAATGACTTCTGCTTGACCTTGGGAATCGACTTGATCAAATTGCAAGAAGCCTATACCGACACCATAACCACATTTGTGCGTCTCGCTGATCGAACTGTGATCATTGAAAACATCGTAATAGGTTTCATCGCATTCTGTTTGTTTGTTCGAAGCATCCGAATTTGTGTTCCGTATCGCAATCGAGTACGGTGCGGAAATACTGGTCAATGATAGAGCGTCAGCAGGCAAAGCACCGCCTGTTAGGAAGTCGGTCAAAAGTCCGAAGATGTTACCAATCGTGTTCGATATGCTGAAGCGGAATTCTTGGATGCCGACCTCAACACGGAAATTGTTGGGTGGTTGGGTGAGACGCGTGTCCAACACCAACGCATAGGACTGTGAGTCCTGTATTGCTGAATTGAATGCAAGCCCTTTGAGAAGCGATACTTCCATGTGAGCAAGCTCATCCCAGATTGGATCGTTCTCGTTGAGATAATCGACTTTCCATTGAAATGTTGGACGCAACCATAGTGTGTCTGGTATGCTCAATGGGTTGAGTGGGTTCAGTGGAGGTTCAAATCCAAATCCTTCATTCAGTGTAAACAAACCAAGCACGGTGAGTGATATGGATACATCGTCTACCGAATCCCCGTCAATATCAATGTAATTTTCAAACAGAACGAGATCTGTACCAACAAACAATTCGCCGGTGAACGTCCCATACTCCCACGTCTCATACTGTGGACCGTTGTCCCTGCTTGAGAAATTAATGTACAAGGCGTATGTGTTGATACCGACTGCTAGTGGATCGGTGATATCCCAAGATTCGAGCGAAAACAGCGTTTGAACGAGATTGTTTGGCCAACCCTCGGGTTGCGTGCTCGTATCGATAAGGACTTCGTAAGGACGGGGATGATCAGGTTCGAATGGAGAGGTATCGCGTAGTTCGGCTTGACTCAGATATTCTGTAGAGTCGTTGAGCGGATCGCCTTCTCGACTCTCTCGCTTCGCAGCTTCAACCAAAGCCAGTGATGAGGTGGACGATCCTGCTGCAACAACGGCATCATCACTCGATTCTTGGAATTCCATCAAATCAGAAAGCTTCTCCATCAAATCGAAATCGTCCTGTTCAACAGAAACGTCTGCTTGAACCGGCTGGAAAATAGGGACAAGAAGGACCAGTACCAAGAATGCGGCCAATCGTCCGCGTTTTGGTTGATGCAATCCTGGTCGAATCAACCGAATTGCTTCCTCGACCATGATAAGAGGTCGAGGAACTCATATCTGAACCCATCCCCGTCTTGTTTGAACAATAAGGGATTCTTTCTTCCGGTTTCAGCGTTGGAACAGCTGCTCAGAAGAGCACGATGGACAGATGACGATGGCTTCCTTGACATCGATTGGCATTGGAACTTGGAACTCGAGGCCACAACTTGAACAGGCCCCTCTTAGCAAATTAACATCGGCTGAAGGTTGCTCAGCAACTGGTTCTTCCATTTCTGCAGGAGGATCCACGCTTGACGAGGGAATGGGCGCAGGCAATTCAATGCCCGCAGCAGAAGGTTGTGTACTTGTTTTGGTTTGTGGTTCCAGCAGTTCATCGAAATCGTTTGCAACGGTTTGCTTGGGCGCATTTACTGGTTCGTCATCGAAGAACAGCGCTGCAGCCTCGTTTGCCGCCTGACTGGATGCTTGAGACATTTGCATTCGTGGCGCAAACTGCGCTTGAGGCGTCGCTTCAAGCTCGTTAGCAGAGCCATAGATGGATTGAAGTTCTGCTTCTTTGCGTGCTATTTCTTGCTCTTGTTGAGAGACGACATCGCCCCCACTTTCAAGACCAGCGATTTGGACAGCCTTTGCGAACAATGGCAGGCGTTGCGTTTGCTTGACCGTGGAAATGTGCGCTCGTGCTTCGCTTTCAGGCAGACCTCTATCGGTCAAGAGTTTGAGTGCAATCGTACCTTGCCAACGACGATAACCAATCATAGCAATGGATACTGTAACTACCCCGAGAAACAGAATAACCGCAAAAATTCCGTAATCTGTTTCGGCAACTTCTGCTTCACTGACGATGACAGAGAAAGTGTAACTGTCGCTGTTGTTTGAGGCATCAAACACAGTTACAATGACTGTGTTTGTTCCAACCGAGTCGAAGACGATATCAACACGAGAGCCAATGTAATCAGGGTCATCTAAGGCGTTTCCATTGTTGTCGCTGTCCACCAGCGAGTCCAAATCCCAATGGAATCGCAGATCTGTGTTTGCGTCGTAACCGTCGGATGCAGTGACAAAGAAACTCGACACCTCACCTTCAACCGCTTGATCGGTGAAGACGTTTAGCAATGGTGCATCGAGGCTTGGAACGGTTGAATCTGTAACGAGGATGGTCACGGAAGTTGATTGACTGTTCCCGCTCGGATCGAGAACGATGAGGCCGACGTCATGCGTTCCGATGTCAGACCAGTTGAAGGATGCCGTGGTTTGTTGTCCGTACGGATTACCATCAACGGACCACGAGCATGCTGTAATCTGATCGTTGTCTGTGCTGGTCGCACATGAAAGCGTGAGTGTTTCTCCGTGTTCGATTCGCCAACCGCCGGTAATTGGTATCGCAGATGATCCTGCAGAACCGCTGATTCGAGCGATTGG
>DUJC01000132.1 GCA_013330015.1 Candidatus Poseidoniaceae archaeon
AGGGTCTTGTCGGTCTTCTCGAACCGGACTGCTTAGTTCCCAGTCAATAAATTGAATTGAATTCCCATATATATCCACGCCTCCGATTGCGTAGACAGGGTTCACAAGTCCACCCTCCTCTGCGGTGGTTTCAACATACATCATGTGAAGCGAAGCACCTTCGTTGAGCATTTGACCGATGAATACCCATGACGATTCATCGTCCAAATCATTGTTGAGATTTCGATAGAGCATCCATTCCGTTCCATCCTCGTGGGCTTGACCTGCCCAGCTAAGTTCCGTGGTTCCATTGGCGAAATACGTCCCTTGGAGCGCAGCTGGCGCTGTTGGCGCCAATGTATCCTCAGTAATTGGAAACATCAACGAGTTGTACGAGAGGGTGATGTTTGTTTGTGCATAGGTGACGTCCTGTGTACCAAACGATGCGATAACAGTGACAGCATACCAGGCATCCTCCGATGTATCTGCAGCAATCGAATTGTTGTAATGCTCTTGACCTGAATCAACAATGGCCAGCAACGCAACATCTGGTCCGGAAAGATCGTTGGAGGTTATGCGGTCAACCGAAGAGCGCCATATTTGGTATTGTGCTTCAGGATGATTGGGGATATCTGTCCAGGTAAGTTGCGTACGGCCATCCGCAAACTGGACACTGAGATCATCGATGATGTTCTCTTCGGGGATGAGCGTATACTCGAACACCACAACGTTTGGAGCAATACCTAGATTTGTTTGCTGGTTGCCAAACTGGTCAGAAAGTGTAACCATGTAGTATGTCAGACCGCTGTAACTCGATTCAACCGTATAGTTGTACGCACGATCTGATGCCGACAGTTGAGCGACTTCAGTAACGTGTTCAGAAGCCAAGTCAACAATCTGTGATGGACTTCTCCAGATGTGGAGCGTATGGTTTGCATCTTCAACCACAGATCCATTCCAATCAAGTGATGTTTGCGACGTACTTGCATCAAAGGAAGCGACCAACGTACCTTCGATTGAAGAACCAACGTTGTCTTCCTCAACACCTTGTACCAGTGTATTTCCGGATAGCAATCGTGTATCGACCTCACCATTAAACGAATGCATAACGGTGTAGAACAACGTACGACTTACAGGTTGCTGATGTACAATTTCGTAGCGCGTGATATCCGAGCTTAGATTTGCAACAACTTCAGACTTCTCCAACGAATCCCAGTTCGATGGAGTTGCTGCATTTGTATGACTCCAAATGGTTGTTGTATGAACGCCTGAGATTGAGGCATCAATCGTTGAAATGTCAATCCAAAGCAAGGTTGTTGTAGCATTCATGGCATCGTAGGTTGCTTGGAGTGCGTATGGAGAAGAAATCGGCGAACCATACTCTTGAATCGGTTGACTAAGGGCTGCATTGTTTTCAGTAAAATTACTGATGATCGTTCCATTCTGAAGTGTACTTACAACGCCATAATAGAAACTACCATTTGTGGAAGGCGGTATTGATTTTGTTACAGAATGTGTTCGCTCTTTGCATTCGGAATAGGTGTCGGAAGACAGGCATGCTTGTATGTTGTTCTCGATCAATTCAGCGTTAAGATAATTGGAGCTGTTAAGTGGTTCGTCCGATCGGTACAACGAGTAGTTGGTCGTTTTCAACTCATCCAAAATAAGGAAATCATTGGTGTCAATATTCCTCCACGACAACGTTGTTGTTTCATTCTCTGCATCGAAAGCTGCAGTGAGGTTTTTTGCTTCTAAATTGGTCCACATCGCTTCATCAGCTTTGACTGAATGAAAGAGTGGTACAACCAAAAGAACAACAAGGAACAGTGACAATATTTGCTTTGACATAACCAACCCGTCCATCGAACCTAAACGAATCAGCCTTAAGTGAATTTTCCAAAACCCTTCAACCACAATAATCATGAATGGGGGGCATAAGCAACCTACATGCTAAACGACATCTTGCACCAAATGGAGCCGATGGAACGGTACAAATACGCTCAACTTCTTGCCCATCTTGCAAGTGTTGACAACACCATCTCAAAGGAGGAGTTAGCATTCTTCGAGCAACGTTTGGGCGCTACGCTTCTTTCACCAGAACGAAAACAGCAATTGCGTGATCAGTTGGGCAAAAGTTTGAATCTCAAAAAGCACTTGAAGACCATGAATCCCCGTTCAATCAAACTTGCACTACGAGATATTTGTCTCATGACCATGGCAGACCGTGAAGTCGAAACATCTGAGCAAATCGTTCTCATCAAAGTTGCAAGAGCTGCCGGCTTGTCGGAAAAACATGTAGAGGAACTGCTCCAATGGACGATTCGTGGATTCCATTGGATGCAAGAAGGCTATGTAGCTCTCGAAATCTAAGCACAAATATCGCTTAGAGAATTCGAACCGTTTCCAAGTTCTTTGGAGCATAGGTTCGACATCGATACCGATCACGAAGTTCTTTCCCGAGTTCACTGCATTTCGTATAATCACCATGGTGACATAGAACATTGCGGGGTTTCGAACCCATCGCTTCAACGAAATCCAGTAACTGTCGACGATCAGAGTGGCCACTAAATCCGTCAATGGTCACCATCTCACAGCCGACTTTGACAATTTCAGTTTTACCTTGAACGTTCAACGGAACTTCGCTAAATCCTTTTTGCAGCCTTCGTCCTAAGGTTCCCTCCGCTTGGTATCCTACGAAACAGAGGGAGTTTCGTTCTTCATGTGCCCAATGCTGGAAGTAACTGATTACAGGACCTGCGTTCATCATTCCACTGGTTGCCAGTACAATGCATGGGCTTGTATCCATGATGATGGCCTCTCTTCGTTCTCGACCTTCGACACTTCGGAACCATGGGCTTGTGAATGGGTTGTTTCCGTCGTTCTTCAACAAGGACTTCCTCAGTGCAGATGTAAGATAATTCGGATGGCTCGCATGGATTGCAGTCGCTTCCAGAATCATTCCATCCAACCATACAGGTACGGGTTTCACGACTCCAGAACGAAACAGGTCATCAATAGCGATCATAACTTCTTGAGAACGCCCAACAGCGAAGACTGGACATATCATCTTGCCATTCCGTTGGAGGGTTCGTGAGACAATATCTTGCAGTTCTTGGTTAGCTTCATCTCGCGACGGTTGGAAATCCCCTGCAGCACCATAGGTCGCTTCCAAAACGAGCGTTTCACAGCGAGGAAACCGAGTGTTCGCTGCGTCAAACATCCATGACTTTTCGTACTTCTGATCACCAGAAAATACGAGATTGTGTTTTCCATCTGCGATGTTCAAATGCACTGCTGATGAGCCTATGATATGCCCTGAATTTGAAAATGTCATTTTCATATCAGGCGCAATGTCGGTGGTTTGGTTCCATTCGACATCCACAACGTGCCGCATGCAGGTTCGTATATCTTCCATGTCATACGGAGCTGGCCTGCCTTCCGACCCCCCGATTTTGAGATAGTCAGTCTGCAACAACAGCATCAAATCTCTGGTTGGAGGGGTGCAAAAGACTGGCCCTTTGTAACCATACTTGAAGAGCACGGGCAGCATACCCGCGTGGTCCAAGTGGGCATGCGTAATAATCACCGCATCGAGTTGTTCCAGTGGTAAAGCCTCTGGAGCGTTGAAGAACGGCATTGGATCCGTATCCGATGCGATGTTGACACCAACGTCAATCATGACTCTCGATTCGTTGGTGGTAACAAGATGACAAGCTCGACCCACTTCTTGGTAGGAACCCAACGCAGTGATTCTCGCCCATGGTGAACCAGGACGTTTCGGTCGATGAATATTCAATCCAAAGTTCTTGAGCAGTTTGCGCCTTTCCTCTGCTTGGAGTTCTCTGTAGCCGCGGATATCACGCACTGTTTTGGATTCGATGGGGGGCGTTCTCTCTACTTTCACTTCCCAACCGGTCTTGGTTCTAATTTCGTTGGCGATGGCCCCTCGGCGACCAACTGCTTCGGATGGGTTTTCACACTGTATAATAACGCTCCAGTAACATGGATCAAAATACAGTTCAGACAATCCTGCAGACTCAGGTACGAGTTCATTGATCACCTCGATTGAATCTTCTTTACTCATCACCATTTCGGGTAATGGACGCATTTTGATTCGGCGTTTGATTTTCTTCGAAATCTTACTTGCAAGGCCATCAGAACCTAAAAATTCACTAAATTCTGATGTAAAAATAGCAATGTCGCCTGCTTCCAGGTCAACTTCATATTGGATGTTCTTTGGAACAATCTTCCCGATTTCATCCTTCACTTGTTTGAATGTTTGTCGCATGTTCTAATCTCCTACCACAGCGTGCAAACTGACGCATACCCAATGGATAGCGGCAACGCCGCGGGAGTGGGATGATGCTCACTTCTTGAGAATAGCATCGATTTCGGATTGTTCTACGGGAACAAATCCATCTTTCGCAGTTATGACAGCAAGGTCCATGCCGTTACCTGAAGCAGCATCACGCTGTCCTGATGCATTGAGTGCTCGAGCAGCCA
>DUJC01000036.1:0-710 GCA_013330015.1 Candidatus Poseidoniaceae archaeon
AGGAAGTAGACAACGACCTTGGCTCGAATCAACTGGGGAACGCTCAATGGGAGTCCGTTCATGAAATCGGGGGAGT
Source organism: Candidatus Poseidoniaceae archaeon (assembly GCA_013330015.1). Lineage (GTDB taxonomy): Archaea > Thermoplasmatota > Poseidoniia > Poseidoniales > Poseidoniaceae > MGIIa-L2 > MGIIa-L2 sp8574u. The sequence continues at coordinate 77 of DUJC01000036.1, forward strand.
CCAGTGCTGTAAGCCACGAGTAGAAATTGAAGCCGAAGAACCCCAAGAAAGGAGCATACGAGAGCAAGTTGATTGGGATTGGGGCTTCGGCGAAGTCGACCAACCATGCCATTCCGAGAAGAACGAGAAGTGGGATGGAGTAGGATACAGTCATCTTCTTGAGTGCTCCTGAACGACGAAGGTCAACGAATTCCTTAGCAACGAGAAGGCGTACTTCGCCTCGGCCAAGGAAGTTCAAACGTCGATAGAACGGTTCGAAGAGATCAGCATGTTCGATGACCTTGGCTTCAAAATCATCGAGAATGAGTACGGCAGAAAGCAAGCCTACGAGTGCACATCCAATCAGAGCGGCTACAACTATCCACAATGCCTGTTCGCGTTGAATGGCAAGTCCCCACAGACCAAGTTCGAGATCAATAAGGCCGATACCGACTGCAATTCCAAGGAACACAATCAGAATTGGTCCGACGATGGTGAATGGACGACCTCGCATCCAAAGCGAGGAGGCAAGGAACGAGATGGCAAGGCCTTGAGCGATGGTCGTAAACATGGCCAACCAGGTCCACGGCAAGGATGACCACTTGAGAGGTGTCGTGATTGCCCCAAATTCACCGAGGATGATTCCAAGTGCCAT
>DUJC01000036.1:1048-3311 GCA_013330015.1 Candidatus Poseidoniaceae archaeon
CCGAGAATGATAGGTGTCAAAATCAACAAGGCGTAGTACACCAGTTCCTTGACGAAAAAGGCGTAATGAGCCATTGAATTTGGCAATGGCTGAATGGCTGGTGCTGCAATGAGGTGGTTCTTGTTGCCATCGCGTTGTGAGATGGCTTCACGACCACGGAACGCAAACGTTCCCATTCCCAAGCTGAAGAACAACAGAGGCAGGTGCAAAGCAAATCGAAGTTGATCCCATGTGAACGATTTCGCATCCATATCGGAAGATTGTGCTGCAGAGTCGCCTACAAGGAATTGCAAGCCTACGGTTGTAACCATGGTGACGAGCGTTAACAACAAAGGGAACAAGACGACCTGTCGCTTCTTTGCAAAGTCGATGTTTTCCCTCCATTCTTCTCGGAACATATAGCGGAACGTGGTTGAAAAGGCGGCAAAACCACGCTGTGGTTCGAGCAGTTTGACGCCACCAGTTGACGTTCCAAGCGACGAAGAGGCTGTACCATCGTAGTTCCCAACAACATCATCCCAGTCACGAGAGGCAATGCTGGAGGCGGACATGATCACTCCTCCTCTGTGTTGATTCCTTCTTCTGTGTGACGTTCGACTTCTTCGATGGAGTGGCCGACAAGACGGATGAAGACGTCCTCCAAGGTCTCGTTTTCTGATTCTTTCAAACCGGAGACGGTTCCAGCGGCTAGGACTCGTCCATGGTTGATGATGGCCATTCGATTGCACATACGTTCCGCCATCTCAAGGACGTGCGAACAGAGGAAGATGGTCCCTCCATTTGCGACATGGTCAAGCAACCACTCTCTGCATTTTCTCTGATAAATTGGGTCAAGATTGGCGAACGGCTCGTCCAAAAACAACAACTTGGGATTGTGGATGAAGGCTGATGCGAGCATGACCTTCTGCCGCTGACCTTTCGACAAGTCCTTGCACATTGTGTCACGCTTTTCTTGCAAACCGAACCAATCGAGCCAGTACTCAACCTGCTCGTCAAGATCTTCGATTCCCCGCAATCGGGCAACGAATTGGAGGAACTCAGTTGGTGTTAGAAACGAAGGTGGTGATTCCGATTCAGGAACAATACCGATGTTGGCCTTGAGTTTCTGAGGCGATTGCTTGGCATCAACACCCAAGACTTCGATTTGACCAATCGATGGTTGCAGTTGACCGGTGAGAAGCTTGATGAACGTGGATTTTCCAGCACCGTTGGGTCCGAAGACACCGAAGAATTCACCCGAATGAACTTCAACGTTCAATGGGTGTAGAGCAACGAACTCTCCGTATCGCTTTCCCATGTCGACTGCGCGTACGAGAGGTTGTGCATCATCGCCCATACTCTTACGAATCAACTGGAGGTTTTCATTGCTTGCTTGAAGCACCTAAGCGGTGCATCGGTGGACTCTTGAACCTCTTTCATGTGCGAAATGTATGACGCCCCCTCAAGACGACGTTTTGACGATTGAAACACTTCCAGTTGAAGCATGCGATGATGGTACAGTTGTTGCTTTTGTGACCATCAATCGACCCAACAAATTGAACGCATTGAACGCTGATGTCACCTCTGCCATGAAAGCCATGGTCGCATGGGCAGAATCCGAAGATGCTGTTCGTTGCATCGTTGTCACAGGTGCACAACCGCTCATCCCTGAGGAAGGAAGGCGAGCAAAACCAAATGCGTTTGTTGCAGGTGCTGACATCACAGAATTCCTTGGTGCTGGTAGCGAGGAAATTATGGTTAAATTCACCGATAATGCCATCGAAGCATTGTGGGATATGAGTAAGCCAACCATTGCCATGGTCGATGGTTTTGCTCTTGGAGGAGGCCTCGAGGTTGCTTGTTCTTGCGACATTCGAATTGCAAGTTCGCGCTCGAAGTTCGGAACACCTGAGATCAACCTTGGACTGATTCCAGGTTACGGTGGCACCCAACGACTTGTCTCATTGCTCGGTTATGGCAAGGCCTTGGAGATGGTGTACACTGGAGAAATGATTGCGGCTGATGAAGCGCATCGAATTGGCCTTGTGAACCATGTTGTTGAAGCTGAAGAATTGAAACAGAGGACCATGGACATGGCTTGTTTGATTGCAAGCAAATCGAGCAACACACTCCGTGTGGCCAAGGAAACAATGCGATCTGCTCTCGATGAAGGATTAACCGAAGGTGTTGCAACCGAAGCCAAAGCCTTCGCAGGTTTGTTCGATACGGAAGACAAAGAAATCGGTGTCAAAGCCTTCCTCAACCGAGAGAAAGCTGAATGGAA
>DUJC01000033.1 GCA_013330015.1 Candidatus Poseidoniaceae archaeon
GTCGATGAGTTCAACAGATTCTACAGTTACTGGGAAGGTGGAGAGTTTGTTGTTGTCAGTGCAAACCGTTTGCGAAGGTCCACAACCTACTTGCGAAATAGCATCGATAACCTCAACACCGCTTGTGCTTGAACCATCGATTTCGCCTTTGTATGCTTTCCCAAACGCCGTATAAGATCCATCGAGATTGTACGCTCCATCGGAATCGACAAGGTAGAACTGGCCACCCGCTGAGTTTTCATTCTGACTACGCGCTGCAGCAATGGTGCCTGGCTCGTGAGTTTGACCAAACTCCGCAGGAATGACCCAGTTTGTCATGTCATTGCGGCAGTCATCAGTCTGCGAGAAGGATGGAGCACAATACCCGAAGAACTTACCAGCATGCGCTCCAGTTCCGTCACCATTTTCGAAGTCGCCTCCTTGAATCATGAATCCATCGACAATTCGGTGAAAGATGGTACCATCGTATCGATCTGCTTCAGCATTGGCACGGAAACTTTCAGCGTGCATTGGCGTCTCGTCATCGTAGAACTCAATCCAAATCTTACCTGTGTGGTCGACGTTGTTTGTGTCTGTCCATGATATTTCCATGACAACGTTGCTTTGAGTCGTCGACCCAGTGTTATTGACACTTGACAAGATGGCTAAGACGACCAAGAACCCTGCAAAGATCATCACGATTCCTGCGAGCGTCGGTCCACCATTGTTGAACATTCGAGGAATAACGGTCTCGCTGATTCGCTTTTCCTGCATTTCATTGAGGAGTTTGTTGTAGAGTGAACTTGTTTTCTTGTCCTTTGGGTTCTTTTTGCTCGCTTCTCGCAAGAACATAGCGGCCTTTCTGTAATCGGATTTTGAGTCGTTGGCTTTGGCGATGTTCCACGTTGCTTCACCGACCAATCGTGCCGTCATGGGCTCGATGGCTTGTGGGTCGGCTCCACGCAATGTTTGCAGAGCACCCTCGTTTTTTCCTTTCGTGATGTCCTTCGCTGCTTTTTCCCAAGCCTCGCTCAACGCATCGTCCGCCATGGTTGCTCAGAACCGACTTCTATTTTTGACCTTCACGGATAGGAACACTGAGGATTTTGATACAACATATTGAAGTGATGAAAGCGATGGGCAATGAATTAGAGGCCGCGATACCCGTCGCTCTGGCCTCGGGGGACACACCAGATGGATACCATCGCGAACGACTTCACCATCAACATTGCAACAGCGAACGGTACCGGTTCTCAATCGGCGAACCTCATTCTCTTGCAGTCGCTTTTTGACATGGGCGTTCCCGTATCCGGTAAGAACCTCTTTCCATCCAACATTTCGGGTCTCCCAACGTGGTATATTGTTCGACTCTCCGACAGAGGGTACCAAGCTCCTGGCGACCGAACTCACATCCAAATTCTCGTGAACAAAGCAACTTGGGAAGAAGATCTCGCCGCTCTTGAACCCGGCTCTGTTGTGGTTTGGAATATGGACTCAAAAATGCCGGTTGAGCGAGATGACATCGTATCCTACCCAGTCCCAATGACAAAGTTAGCACGAAGTTTGAATCCAAAACTCTCTAAACTCGTCACCAACATCGTCTATGTCGGAGTGCTTGCTGAACTCCTTGGCATCACCGACGAAGCACTCAACAAAGCGGTCGCTGGTCAATTCAAAGGCAAAACATCAGCGATTGAATTAAACATCAATGCCCTCGAACTCGGACGAAATTATGCCAAAGAAAATTTCACTAAAATCGACCCTTACGTCGTCGAACCACGTCCGATTGAGAAGAAACGTTTTTTCATGGAAGGAAACGAAGCGGCAGCGCTTGGTTGCATCTTTGGTGGAGTACAACTTCTGGCATGGTATCCAATTACGCCTTCGTCAAGCCTCGCTGAGGGCATCATTGCCTACATCCCACGCCTCCGCACCAACGATGAGGGTGAAGCTACCTGCGCAGTAATCCAAGCGGAAGATGAATTGGCCGCTGCAGGAATGGTCCTTGGTGCGGGCTGGGCAGGTGGACGTGGCATGACTGCAACCTCGGGACCTGGGATTTCATTGATGCAAGAATTCATCGGCCTTGCGTACTTTGCCGAAATTCCTTCCGTCTTCTGGGATGTCAACCGTGTTGGACCTTCGACAGGTCTACCAACCAGAACGCAACAATCCGACCTTGCTATGCTCTACGAAGGCAGCCACGGAGACACACAACACATCGTGGTCATTCCCGGAACGGTCGAGGAATGCTTCGAATTCGGTTGGAGAGCATTCGATTACTCCGAACGCTATCAAACGCCTGTGTTTGGGCTCTCCGATTTGGATCTCGGTATGAACCGTTGGGCATGTGAAGGATTCGAATACCCTGATGAGCCGATGGACAGAGGGAAAACCATTCGCGAACAAGACGTGTTTGAAGCAATGGAAAACTTTGGTCGCTATCGTGACTTGGACGGCGATGGGATCCCATATCGCACACTCCCTGGCAGCGGCATGGCTCCAATTCTGTACCGTGGAACAGGGCACAATCCAGATGGTGTGTACTCAGAAAAACCACACGACTATTTTGATCTCATGAAACGGCTTAAGGAAAAAATCGATGGGTCCAGAGATAACCTTCCTGCACCGATTCTTAACGAGAATGAAGAAGGAGAAATTGGCGTGATCTACTACGGAAGCATGGAGAACTCGATTCAAGAAATCGATGATCTTCTCGAAGAGACTGGACTCAAAGTCAGTCAATGTCGAGTTCGGGCTCTTCCTCTACACAGTGAAGTCGAGGCCTTTATTCGAAGGCACAAGACCACAATCGTACTGGAAATCAACCGAGATGCACAACTCTGGGGTATTCTGCGAAGAGAATTGCCAAACGACATCGTTGGACAGGTCTACTCTGTTGCGTACTCCGATGGTATGCCACCAAGAGCCCGCATTTATTCGGATTTAATTCTCAAAACTATACGTGAGGTGTCACAATGAGAGAACGACCAGCAAGAGCAATCAAACTGAACGTGTTGAACGAACCGAAAGACAACTACAAAGGTGGACCTTCTTCTTTGTGCCCTGGTTGCGGTCACGATCAGATTTCAAACGTCATCATTAGCGCAGCATGGGAAAACGGAATCCCCCCAGAGCGCGTAGCAAAAATGTCTGGGATCGGATGCTCATCAAAGACGCCCGCATACTACCTCGGCCAATCGCACGGGTTCAACACCGTCCATGGCAGAATGCCATCGGTAACAACAGGCGCCTACGCCATCAACAAAGATTTGCTGTACCTCGGAGTATCGGGAGACGGTGACTCTGCCTCAATCGGTATCGGTCAGTTGATTCACGCCATTCGTCGCAACATGGACATGGTCTACATCGTCGAAAACAACGGAGTTTACGGTCTTACCAAGGGCCAGTATTCCGCCACTGCTGATGTCGGGTCCAAGAAAAAGAAAGGGAAGGCAAATGAGACGCAGCCCATTGATTTGTGTGCACTTGCCATCAACCTTGGATGTACGTTTGTTGCCCGATCATTTTCTGGCTCAAAGAAGCAATTGAATGCGTTACTTAAGGCGGCCATGTCCCACAAAGGATTTGCCTTGATTGACGTTATCTCGCCGTGTGTTACGTTCAACAACAACGACGAGTCAATGCGCTCCTACACCTA
>DUJC01000099.1 GCA_013330015.1 Candidatus Poseidoniaceae archaeon
AGCGGCTTGAGACCGTCCATATCCGTATCAGCCATTCGGAGAATGTATGAAAAATCGTCGCCGAGTTCCTCTTCTTTTCCTTTTGCCATTGTTGTCCACCTAACGTTGCGACATGATGTCGAGCAAGTTTCCGACCAACCTCCCCTATATCAAGACCGCGATGCAGGGGTCCGATTTCAGGTATCAGAATTCTGCGGATATTGGACACAGAGAAGGAGATGGTTTGAGGATGTATGTCGTGTCAAAAACGCCCTCCTGCGACCTTGTCTGTTGCGAAGTTGTCGATCGATGCTCCCTTGCAATCGAGGTTGAAGCGCAGCATCAAGACCACATCGAATCGTCAACGCCGAAATGTCGTTGTCGATGGCAGTTGCAACGATTGTATCGATATTCGCCTCGTCAAGAGGAACATCGAGAAGTTCAACAACTCGGCCTGAAGCGACAACAAACGGGTGCGTATCGTCTTTCAAAGGGCCATTGTGGTGGATTCGTGGGCGGCGAGGTGATGACTCTGCCCAACGAAGGTTGGAAGCAGAGCTCAGTTGCTCTCCCAACCAAGCATCAACAAGACCGCTTTCAACCAGAGCTGCATCGAGAATCGTCACCCATTCGTTCCGACGAGCTGTTTGTAGAGCAAGACGTTCAATCTGAACAGATTCGTGTTGCTCGATGACGTTGTCTACGCCACCAAAAGTCCGAGATAGGCGAACAAAACGCTTGCTGATAGTGGGTGTTGCAACGCCGCCAAGCCAAAGTTCGAGCCGGTCGACGCGACCCCCTCCTCGGGACATCCACGTCCATGTTCGTTCAATACCTGGCCAAAACGAATCAACGATGGCTTCGACACCATCTCGAAGTTCTTGAGTCAATCGCGGAGAGAGATCGAGAATGATGCAAGGGCCACGATTCGTGGAGGCGAGATACGGCTTCCATGCTTCGAACACACTCGTAAGGTTCGGTTGCATTTCGTCAAGGTCATGCGTGCGTGAATTGCGAGGACGTGCAGGGTCGAGCATTAGCACTGCAACGCTGTTCGATTCCAGCCCAACAGCCGAAGCGATTGCATCGCTTGCAGTTCCATCGCCTGATACAACGAGCGAACGACGGTGCCATCCTTGATCAAACGAGGCGTATTGACGAGCAACGGTATTGAGATTCAGGCAACTCGCAACTGCCCGATCACGGTCCAATTCAATCCCTAGAGCGGGTTGCTTGAGCCGAGATGAATAGGCTGCGAGTTGGATGCCCGAACCACAGGCACAATCGAGCAACATGCCCATCGGCAATTCGAATCGCGCCAAATAATCCGCTCGTGTCATGGCAACTTGCCAAGGGGTAGCGAGCGGTTTTCCCTCGCTCGCATGAAAGAACGAAAGATCGTTGAACGAAGCATCTGGAACCGGCTGACCTGTTTCGGTCTGTTCGGATGGTATCATAACCTCCAATCCAGTCACCTACTGAGCGATATCGGAACGTGTGAGGATGCTTTCGAACGGAATTCCTGCTTCTGCAAAGGCCTCAACACCGCCTTCCTCTCGATCAAGGATGCTGATGACTGCGATAACATCGCACGAGGTGGTTTCACGGATGCGTTCAACGGCCTGAATCGACGAACCACCGGTCGTAGTGACATCTTCAAGAATAACGATACTACCACCACCTGCAATGGATGCCCCCTCGATTCCGGGCGGATTGTTGGTCTTGCGACCGCCTCGTCCTTTCGGGGATTTGCGAACCATGAATCCTTTGCGATGGTCCGATTCAGCACCCGTGATAACAATCGCCGTAAGCGGGACAGCCCCGAGTTCGAGTCCACCGACAAAATCAGGATCGAGGTCGTCCAATCGATAATTGAACAGGTGGGCAAGCAGTTTCGAAGATTCAGTATGCATCATCACGGGCTTCATGTCGAAGAACCAACGCGATTGGCGACCGGATGCAAGCGTGAACGCATCATCGGAACCTCCGTCGAGGAAGGCAAGTTCTCGAACGAGTTCGACCAATCGATTCCACTCTGGTAACGATTTCAACGATGCATGAACGCTCATGCATCAGTGCTGTGGCACCCAATGCATGAATGTTGGGCTAGCAAAGAGGATACGGGTCAGCCGATTGCATCATAAAGTCTCGACAACAACACAGAAACAGGGGTCGAAGTTCATGTCAAACGAAACATCGACCAATCACCTGAATCCTTTGATTGGCGTCGATGTTCCAAGACTTGAGAAAGAAATGGAGCGATACCAACAGATTCTCGATGACCATGCGGATCATGCGTACAGGGTTGCTGAAGAGGCTCGGCAACTCGGTCTCGATCCGAAACCATTTGTTGAGATTCCACGTGCAAACGATCTCGCTAGCCGTACTGAGAAGTTGTTGATTGAACACTTGGATTCCTATCCTGTTGCAGACGATATTCGAGCTCTCCTCGCAGAACATGACCGTGAAACAACCTCGATCATGATGGCTCAACGTGTTGCCAAGGGATTCAGAGAGAAAGGATACGACATGGTCAAATCGATCGACGTTGGCTTGCGCGTCGGTCTTGCCATCTTGACCGAAGCTGTACTCGTTGCTCCTTTGGAAGGGATCAGTGAAGTTCGCTTGTTGAACAATGTCGATGGGTCTCCATTCGTCTCCGTCCATTTCGCCGGACCGATTCGTGCTGCAGGAGGTACCGCACAAGCTCTTGCTGTTCTGATTGCTGACATGATTCGCCGTGAATTGAACGTCGGACCGTACATTCCAAGCGATGGTGAAGTCGAACGTGTCAAGGAAGAATTTGGTTTGTATCGTGGAAACCTGCAGTACCGACCTTCACCTGCTGAAATCGACGAAATCGTACGAGCATGCCCTGTCATGATCAACGGTGAATCGACCGAATCCATCGAATGCGCAGGGTACGGTCGTGTTCGAAACATCGACGAAGCACGTATTCGCGGCGGTGTCCTTCTCGTAATCGGAGAAGGTATGTGTTTGAAGGCGCCGAAAATCCAGAAGCATACCGAGCGACTCAAAGTTCCTGGATGGGATTTCATTTCGAAATTTGCATCCAAAGGAAAAGAGGACAAAGGCGGTTCTGACAAGGACGCGTTCAAAAGCCGTAGGGTTGCTCCGATTGATAAATTCATGAAGGACATCATCGCTGGCCGACCTATTTTTGGAGGCCCTCAGCAACCGGGTGGTTTCCGCTTGCGTTATGGGCGAGGTCGCCCCTCGGGACTCGCGGCAGCGTCCCTTAATCCAGCCTCGATGTTGGTCCTTGACGATTTCATCACCATTGGAACACAGATGAAAATCGAGCGTCCCGGAAAGGCTTGTGCAGTGACACCAAGCAACGACTCTGAAGGGCCTTGGGTGGTTCTTTCTTCAGGTCAATTCTTGCGAATTGATGAGAGCGAACATCTCAGAAAAATACACGGCGACATTCGCTCAATTTGGGACAATGGAGAGATTGTCATCGGTTATGGGGAATTTATGGAGAACAACAAGAATCTGGTTCCTGCAGGGTATACGACCGATTGGTGGGCCAGTGATCTCATCGATGCGCTTGAGACAGAAGAAGATGTGAACGCGTTCTCAGAAATCTGTAAGGGGCTAGGTCAAGTTCCAGACGGAATTCCAGGGGCGGTCGACGTCCAAGACGGTTTTGCCCAGTTTCATGTCCGACGACGATGGCACCGATACCTATCGAAACTCACCCTCAGTTGGGACCAAGCATCAAGCGTTGCTGAGCGGTGGCGAACAGCACTCGCGCCTCCGCACAATCCATGGTTCCTCGATTTGCCGATCGAATGGGTTCCGGCTTTGTTGGACGTCTTACCGAATGGTATCATCGAAGCACAGACCGACATCGATGTTGAGGTCAACCACCCATATCAGGAAGATTCTTGGATGCGTTTCAAAGGTGCTGCGAAAGGTTGGCAGGCATCAACGATGGACAAGTTGCAACCAGAAACGATACCTCCACTCGGCCATATGGAAACCATTGGCCTCGATGTCAAACCTGAGGAACCAATTTTTGACGATAAACTCCCTGAAGGATGGACCTTTATGCAACATGGTTTGCTCAAAGGAGCCTTACTTCTACTCGGCGTTTCACACCATCATGATGGAGACGATGTTGTTGCCACGTGTGGTTGGCAAGCGATGATCCATGGATTGGGGTACAGTGTGAAGGACGGGCGACTCCACCAAAATGTTGATTTGAAATCCCTGGTTGAACAACGCATCGTTGAATTGCGGAACTGCAACACCGTCCTTCGGAACGAGTCAACTCGGCTTGAAGAATTGAAGAAACAGAGAGCAGTCGTTCGAATTGCTGCAGAAACCGAAGCGCGTCAACAGGGCCTCGGGATTGCAGAAACCGATCAAGTCGGCCAGAGAGCTGCCGATTCTGTCGAAGACACTGGACCCGAAAATGCTGCCTTGTACAAGACGTCACTACGCATCCACGACGACCACGTGGTGGATGGGATTCTACCTCTGATTCGAGAGATTTCCTCGCTCCGTTGGGAGCATGCTGCGCCTCAACGTGTTGGTTGTCGAATGGGGCGTCCAGAGAAATCTGCACCCAGAGAAATGTCGCCACGCTCGCACATGCTGTTCCCGATTGCGCTCGAAGGTGGGAATCAACGCCTTATCTCAAACGCAGCAGGCAAGGGTTCGATTCGTGTCCAAATGGGCAAGCGTATTTGTTCCAAATGTGGAAAGGATTCTCCGTTCATTCAATGCCATCATCGTGTTGTTGATGATGCTGGAATTCCCAAGGTCGGTGAAACGTGTGGCGGACGAACCGACATGAAAGAGGCCACTGGCAACAGTCGCCGTCGAGGAGAGATGCAGAGCGTTCCGCTTGAGTCGATTATCGAAGATGCTCAACTTCGCATTGGCATGGACCGCTTGCCTTCTCAAGTCAAGTGTGTGAAGGAATTGAAGAGCCGAAATCAGACACCTGAGCCGATTGAAAAGGGCCTCATTCGAGCCAAGTACGACCTTCCTGTGTTCCGTGATGGTACCGTTCGATTCGACATGAGCGATGTCCCCGTCACCCACTTCACACCAAAGGAAATCGATGTTGATTGGAAACGCTTGCACGCTCTTGGCTACACGCACGACTGGGAAGGAAAGCCGTTGGAAAGCGATGAGCAGATGCTTGAATTGTTCCCTCAGGATTTCATCGTTGCAGAGAACGCAGCGGATTATTTCCTGCGAACCGCTCAATTTGTTGATGAAGTTCTCGTCAAGTTCTACGGATTGCAGCCCTACTACAATGCAACCTCCAAGGACGATCTTGTTGGACAACTCATCTGTGCCCTGGCACCGCACACATCCGGAGGGGTTCTTTCTCGCATCATCGGCTGGGCTGATTGTTCAGGAGGTTATGCGCATCCCCTGTTCCATGCAGCAAAGCGAAGAAACTGCGATGGAGATGAAGATGCCATTATGCTCTTGATGGATGGATTGCTCAACTTCAGTCGTGAGATTTTGCCTGCGAATCGGGGTGGTCAAATGGATGCTCCACTAGTCCTTACCACGCGACTCAATCCAACTGAAATCGATAAGGAGGCATTGAACGTCGATGCTGCTTGGTTCTACGAACGTCAGTTCTACGAAGCGACGTTGCATCAACCCCATCCAAAGGATATCGCTGACACCATGGATTTCGTTGAGCGACGATTGGGTTCGGTCGCTGCTGTACGTGGCTACGGATTCACCCACGATTGCAACCGAATTGATGAGGGACCTGAGTTGTCTGCGTACAAAACGCTTGCAACCATGATCGACAAAATGAA
>DUJC01000054.1 GCA_013330015.1 Candidatus Poseidoniaceae archaeon
GTTCATAGTTCGGATTGAGGGCTGTAACTCGCCCTCATGAAGCTGGATTCCGTAGTAATCGTGTTTCAATATAGCACGGTGAATATGCCCCTGCTCCTTGCACACACCGCCCGTCAAACCATCTTAGTTGGGGGTGGGTGAGGCTGCGCTTTATGGCGTATTCGAGCCTGCCTTCGACAAGGAGGGTTAAGTCGTAACAAGGTATCTGTAGGGGAACCTGCAGATGGATCACCTCCTAAGAAAAGCGAGGCTGGGACTCTTTGAGTCCCAGTCTCCACCTTTTTTTATCAACGAAGCAGTTTACTTTTTACACCAATACAAGTTTTGCAGCACCAACAGAACCCGTAAATTCACCGTGTTCTGAAACAAGGACGGGGATTGCCACGTTGTCCTGAACGGTACTCAACCAAGCATGTGCATCTTCTGTTATTCCACCGCTGAGTAAAAACAAATCAGGGTTGTATTTGCTGGAAAGAAAATTAAGGATTGTGCAAAGCCGTAGTGCCCACTCATCTATCGCAAGCTTCTGATCGTTCATTGTTCGAACCGATGCCCACTGTTCCAAAGTACATCCAAGTTCTGGATGTACGGTGCGTCCATATTCGGTTCCAGCGAGTAGTTCTCCTTGCTTGAGCCAAGCCGAACCAATGCCAGTTCCGAGTGTCAAGCAGAGGATGTCTTTGCCTTCCCAACCTTCCACCTGCTGAGCCATTGCCAATGCGGCTGCGTCAGCATCATTGATGATTCCAACCTTCCGGCGAGTAAAATCTTCAATTAAATTGTAGCCGTTCCATGCCTTTCCAAGGTTGGGGGCATCAACAATCGTGTTCTTCGCTATTTTTCCAGGAAAACCAATACCGATACTCCCATCGAAAGACCATTTTCGACATTGTTCGTGAATCATTTGGACAATTGCGGGTGGTTCTTTTCCATTTGAATATTCAACACGCTCATTGGAAACAATTTCACCCGAATCCAACAAACAGAACTTGATTGACGAACCACCAATATCAACACCTAGAACAGATTGTTCAAGGTTCAATACATCACTCTCCAATTGATTTCAGCAGCCGTTCTTTCATCGATTGACGGAATGTAAGCAGCCGAAGTTTTGGTGCGTTCAAATCCACAGAAATGGATGCACCGCGATTGAAATGCACTTCGTCCCACCCATCGGGTACAACATATCCACGGTGCATATCGCTGAGAATCTGCGTTGGTTCGTCGGTCCAATCGACCCAAGACCACCGTTCATCAATACGTTGTTTGTGGTTCAAATCTCGTGCAAGGACAAAGTAATGCGACTCTTCTTCACCCGATCTGACTTGGTTGCGAATTTCATTGACCGTTTTGAAATCAAGGCTTTGTGAAAACCATGCACCTTGGCCAAGCCATGTTGAAAAAATCAAACCACTGCTTTGCTGGATTGTGTTTTTATCACCTCGCCGCATGTGATATTTGCTCGGAGCATATTGATGTGTGTTGGCGATTAACAATTCGTTCATAGCTGGATCGGTTGTGTATCGATTTCCAGAAGTAGAATCGATAATCGCTCGCAATCGGGGAAGATTGTTCACAATTGCTGTTCCGTCTAACGCAGCGGAGAAGTCTTCAGCAAAGGTCTCGAGTGTTGAATCCATGTAAAATCCTACACTTCCATTTTGATGATTGCTCACAGGGTGGGAATTCACACCCATTACAGGGGTGTTCTCATCAATGTTGTGTGAGATGGAGGTTAACGTTCCATCACCACCGAGCACTACAACCAAATCACGACCAATGAAGTCTGCCCGTCGTACGCGTTCTCGCGCTCTTAATTCGGTTCGCAGATTCCGACTTGTTGCAATGTTCTGAAGGATGATCTTGAGTTGAGCAAGACTTTCATCGTGGATGGATTCAAAGTTTTTCTTGTAAACAACAAGAACGTTGGTCATATAGACTCCTCCGTTTCACCCCAGGTGGTCAACCTTCTTGAAGAAGACCGATGATTCATAAATCTCCGTTGCTAGGGTGCAATATGGATGAAAAACAAGACCTGTGGGGAGAGATTGAGTCTGCTCAAACAGAATTCCCCTCAGTGATGATATCAGGACAGCCCGACCCAACTGCTGCTCCACCACAAATGTACGGAGGACAGCAAATGATATTGCTGCAACAACCGTCCTCAGCCCCGAAAGTTATTGGAATCTTTGTGATTATTTATGGCGCTCTGAGTGCGTTTGGTGGGCTGTTTGGGGCATTGGGGATAGGATTACTCGACGATTCAGTAATTATCAGTCGAGGAATGGTGATCTTTTTCTCAGCAATATCAGTCCTTCTCGGAATTGGTTTTATCATCACTGGAACCCAAATCAATCAAAGGAAAAAGATTGGTGTTCAATTATCCTGGATCTTGATTTGTATTTCGTTGACATTGGGATTGGCTCAGACTGCCTTAACGCCTGCAGTTGAAATGGACGGTGTGAGCCCATCGCTCTTTTATGGAATCCAAATCGGTGGGCAAGTAGTCTGTAACGCAATTTGCGGTTTGCTTGTCGCAATACCGTTGATGGTCCACAATTCGATGATGGACGATTCCTCTCTCTGGGGTTGAATCTTTGGGCATAAAGAAAACAGGAACCTATGCTACGTTCACGGAAGAGTTGACCATCAACACCCCCAAACGATACCAGATTGTTTGTATCACTGAAGATGTTGAGCGAATCGTCCAAGAAAGCGGTATCGAGGATGGCTTGGTTCTTGTCAATCCTATGCACATAACTGCATCGTGTTATGTTAATGACCTTGAATACGGACTTCATCATGATCTTATGGAATGGCTGGAAAAGCTCGCTCCTTTTCATGGTGTTAATGGGCATGATGGCGAAGAGTACAGTCATCATCGCACAGGTGAAGACAACGGAGATGCACATTTGAAACGCCAACTGCTTGGCCAACAAGTTACGATGCCAGTACAAAATGGGGGATTGCACCTGGGAACTTGGGAGCAAATTCACTACGCTGAATTTGATGGACAACGCCCCAAGCGGATTTTGGTCAAGGTGGTTGGAATTCTCGCGGATTAAGCAGTTACAAACATAAACCCGTACAGTCAGCAAGGAACCATGAATCTTGAAGACATCAATCTCGAGAGAGGTTTTTTCCAATTCACGCTTCCGTACCGATGGGAATATTGGCTTGGATGGGCAGCTGGATTGATTTTGAT
>DUJC01000177.1 GCA_013330015.1 Candidatus Poseidoniaceae archaeon
GCCTTTTGGAAATGCAGACCAATTGTTCATGACAGCAGCGCAAGGCGGACAAGCACCTGATTTAATGCGGTTATCGAGCGACCAATTGGGGGCGATTGGAGAAGTCCGTGTTGATGGATTTCCCCTCTTGGAAGACTTACGTCCTCACTTGACGCCACAAGATCGTGCTGTGTATGAAGAGAGGGCTTTGCAAGCGATGCGCTATGGAGATGCTCTCTATGGAATTCCAGCGAGTCAGGATTGTCTCTCACTCATATTCAACAAAGCACTCTTCGATGCACAAGGCATCGATTATCCTGATGAAACATGGACAGAGCAAGATTTACTCAATGCAGCAAAACTCCTCACCTACCAAGATGTTCAAGGATTAGCCATTCCGATCAAGACTGCGTATTGGTGGTTCCCAATACAGGAAGGATTTGGTGGTTCGTTGTTTGATGAAAACGGTGAACCAACGCTTAATTCCAACGGCTCGAGTGAAGCGATGCGCTGGATGCTCGATCTTGAGTTGGAACATGGCGTTGTAGCAACAGGCACTCAAATTGAGGGGATGAAGAATCAATTCATCTCTTCAAAAGCTGCAATGATTTTCGACGGGCCATGGAACTGGGCGACCTACGAAGCAAGCCGATTGAACATTGGCCAAACGCTCCTTCCGACGGTTGAAAGCACAAATGAGAGGATGTCACCACTCGTGACCTACAAAGGTTGGACTGTCAGTAAGCAAAGTG
The DNA here is from genome assembly GCA_013330015.1 of Candidatus Poseidoniaceae archaeon. GTDB lineage: Archaea > Thermoplasmatota > Poseidoniia > Poseidoniales > Poseidoniaceae > MGIIa-L2 > MGIIa-L2 sp8574u. The sequence goes on from DUJC01000177.1 coordinate 732, forward strand.
CCAACAAGGTCGCTGCCACTGAACTCGCATTGTGGCTTTCATCCAAGGATGTTCAGAAAGAGTTCGCTGTTGAAACCTACACGATGCCAACGCATGTTACCCTTGAATCCGATTCGGACATCAACGATGATGAAGTGCTTGCAGGATTCCTTGAGCAAACAAAAGAGGGTACACCAGCTCCGACAACGAGAGCAATGTCCCTTGTCTACGATCCTTTGTCAACCGCCTTTGAGCAAGCCTATTCTGGCATCGCATCGACAGATGAAGCGCTTTCCGGTGCAAACCAGCAACTCGAGGAACAGATTGAGTCCATATCCCGGGCGGATCCGTTTCCGCTTACAGAAGGGTATCGCACGATAACAATAGAATTCCAAACAACCAATGCTACATCGTATGATGTCTTTGTTGATGGTGCTCTACACACTGAAATTCGTGTTGGGTTGGGAAGCAATGGTTTGCTACTGGGTTACGATTCATGCACGGATGGAGTCAACGAATTACTCCAATTAGGTCAACAAAGAATCGCATTGACTTCAACAAAAACCATCCAATGTGCCTTGACGGGAATGGTGCCTGAGCAAGACCATCTTATCGAGGTGTTCGGCGATGAGGTCCTAATTTTCTCGACCACTCAGCGTACCAGTGTTGCTGATGAGCGCCCGGAGGCAGGCGATACGTCTCCAGTGCTTTTCGCTCTGGGAGCGATTGTTCTCTCCTTGATCGCGTTGCTGAGTTTTGCGAAATGGAACGATACAAAGCTCGGTCGTACACAATCTAAACTCGCTCATTTCTATGTCGCACCTGCGCTCCTAGCCTTGGCGATTTTGACCTTCTATCCTGTGTTGTACGGTTTCTGGCTCGCCTTTACGGATGCGAATCAAACGCAACTAGGCGATCAATCGTTCATTGGCCTCGACAATTTCTTTGAGGTATTTTCCGCTGAAGGATTCCTACGCGTAACGTTGTTTACACTGGTTTGGACTGTTGTGAACGTCTCGGCACATATCGGAATTGGGTTGTTCCTTGCCAACATGCTTCACCGAAGTCGCATTTATGGAAAGGTTGCATATCGAACACTCTTGCTGCTACCTTGGGCTGTTCCGTCCTACATCTCCGTTCTTGTTTGGAGAGGCATGTTCCAGCCGGATGGATTTGTGAACGATTTGCTCGGTACGAATATTGACTTCCTCTCGGACCCCACTGGAGCACAAATCATTGTTATTCTCGTCAATATTTGGTTGGGTGTTCCGTTCATGATGATGTCCATCAGTGGTGCATTGCAATCCATTCCAAAGGACATGTACGAGGCAGCTGAACTGGATGGGGTTGTCGGGTGGGCGGCGTTCCGTCATCTCACATTACCCAATTTGCGTAGTGCATTGATTCCGCTTACACTTCTCGGATTTATCTGGACGTTCAATATGTTCAACGTGATCTATCTAATGACCGATGGTGGACCGAATCTGTACTTTGGCCAACCCGGTCAAACGGATATTCTGATTACGTACGTCTACGATGTTGCCTTCCGAGAGGGTGCTTATGGTGTGGCTGCCGCATGGTCGGTCATCATCTTCCTGATGCTGTTCGCATTCTCTTGGCGATACATGAAGCAAACCAATGCAACGGAGGCGGTAGCATGAGGGATTCGAGTGATATGCGTTGGTGGTATGTGCCGATGGAAATCGTGATGTTGAGACGTTGGCTTGTCGCAGCCTTCCTCGTCAACGTACTGCTTCTAACAGTCGATTATCTTCGGGCTGAATCTGATTTGCTTCTTCTTGGAATCGTATCATGTCTTCTTTTTGCGGCCCTTCGAGCATCGCTTCCAAACGTCAATGATCATCTCCGCAGAAATCTCAGTCTCGTCTTAAGCGCCATTCTTCTTGGAATTGCCGTATATCGTCTCCTTCGAACTGAATTGACAGTGTTCAACATTTGGATTCACTGCTGGAGTCTGATTCCATCCGGTTTGACGCTGTATTGGTTATCAGGACGACCTGTGACGGTTTGGACATCGAGGAGACTGTCCGATTCAGCGATTGAATACGGGTTGATGCGAAATGCGACATTGTCCAAGAAATTCCATGCGACTTCAACCCACATCACGCTGCTTCATTTCGTTGCTATCACTGTGATTCCATTGATTTGGATCGTTGATATTGCCTTCTCTGAAGGCAATGCACTTGGAGGACAAATTGGTGATTCATTCACGACGGAACATTTCTCAAAAATTCTCAATGGAGATTCGTTCTGGACATGGTTGACCAATTCGCTCATCGTGAGCATTGGGACAGCCCTTCTCGGTCTGTTCATCGCGATACCTGCCGGTTATGCTTTCAGTCGCTACAAATTCACTGGGCGCGATGTTTCCATGTTTTCGTTCCTGTTGGTGCAAATGTTCCCTGGAATCATTATCCTCGTTCCGTACTTCTTGGTCATGAAGACGCTGGGACTTCTGAATTCACATTTGGGTCTCATTCTTGCCTACTGTGTAACAGCGTTACCATTGTGCGTATGGATGCTGAAAGGATTCTTTGATACCATCCCGCGAGAGCTCGAGGAGGCTGCTGAGCTCGATGGATGCAATCAATTCCAGGTGTTCACGAAAGTTGTCTTACCATTATCGACGCCAGCCATTGCCGTGACAGCATTGTTCAGTTTCCTTGCCGCGTGGAACGAGTTCTTGCTTGCTTTGACGTTCAACACTTCGAACGACATGTATACGCTTCCCGTTGGATTGGCTTCGCTTATTTCCTCAACAGGGCAAGCATGGGGTGACTTTGCTGCAGCCAGTTTGCTTGTGAGCCTACCGGTTGCGCTGTTGTTCCTTTTCTTCCAAAAATTCTTGATCGATGGATTATCGGCAGGTGGAGTCAAAGGGTGAGCGTATGGTAAGTGTAGAATTTGAGAACGTGAACAAACAATACGATGATGGGTTTCAAGCTGTGAAGGGCTTGTCCTTGGACATCAAAGATAAGGAATTCTTGGTTCTTCTTGGTCCGTCTGGATGCGGAAAGTCAACGACTCTACGGATGCTTGCTGGCTTGGAGGACGTCACAGAAGGCGACATCCGTATTGATGGCATGAAGGTGAATCATCTTCCTGCTGGAGCACGTGGTCTTGGCATGGTGTTTCAATCGTACGCACTGTATCCACACATGTCGATTCGTGACAACCTCTCATTCGGACTAAGGATGATGAAGGGAACTGAGAAACTGGAGGCTGAGGAGATTTCGAACCGTGTCAAAGAAATTGCCCAATTGCTGGAACTGGACGACCATCTTGACAAGAAGCCGAAGGAGTTGAGTGGTGGGCAACGGCAACGTGTCGCTCTTGGACGAGCACTGGTTCGACGGCCAAAGGTTCTGTTGATGGACGAACCACTCTCAAATCTCGATGCAGAACTGCGACACCAAATGAGGAATGAGATTCGTCGTTTACACGATGAACTTGGAACAACGACCATTTACGTCACACACGATCAAATCGAAGCGATGACGCTTGCAGACCGAATTGCGATTCTCGACAAAGGTGAGTTGCAGCAGCATTGTGCACCATTGGAAGCCTACCACAATCCTGCGAACGAGTTTGTACGTTCCTTCTTGTGCAAGCACATCGATGATTTGGTCGACACAGCGAATTCGTTGTTTAAGCAACCTCAACAATCGGAGGTTCAGGAATGAAAACAGCTGCTCGAATCTTGATTTTGATGATGATTCTCGTTGTCTTTTCTCCACTTTCGTCGAACGATGTCCGCGCATCATCGCATACAACCTCTCCAGTGACGTCGTTCTCGTTCAAGGGCTTCGCAACCGAAGTATCCGTTGTTGGGGAGTGGAACTGGAGCAATCCAGTTCCGATGACGGAACAAAATGGCATTTGGAGCGCTGAAGTTGATCTCCAGGAAGGATTGTACTGTTACAAGTTCATCGTCGATGGAGAATACATCTTCGATCCAATGAATCCTGAGCGTTCGTACTGTGGCGATATCGAGAATTCTCTCGTCCGTGTACGAGATCACACCCGTCCCCACTTCAGTGCTGAACTTGTTGCTCATTCTCTGGTTGTCTCGTATCATCCTGGCTCATCAGGAGCAGCCTTCAGTGGTACGCCTTCGGCAATAATCGGAGCCGTTTGGGACGCCCAACAACTCACTTGGACCTACGATGTCAGTGGATTGGATGATGGGAAACATTCGCTGAAAATCGATGGATTTGATGTTGATGGAAATCCTGCCTATGACTTACTCGTTCCATTCTGGACAGGTCCCTCTGCTGATTTCCAATGGCAAGATGCTCTCATCTACATGGTCATGACGGATCGTTTCGTGAATGGAAATACCTCGAACGATGAGCCCGTGGTCGGTGCTGCGCAGGGGGCAGATTGGCAGGGCGGTGACTTTGCAGGAGTTACGCAAATGATTGAATCCGGTTATTTCGATGACTTAGGCGTAGGAGCGATATGGCTTTCACCATTCAACACAGCAGCCAATGGAACAGGCAAAGCTGCAGATGGCGTGCATGACGTTTCTGCTTTCCACGGATATTGGCCAACGGAGCCACGGGGCATTGAACCAAAATTGGGAACGGCGGAGGAGCTTCATGCATTGGTCGAAGCAGCCCACAATCACGATATTCGTGTCATGATGGATTTTGTTGTAAACCACGTCCATGAGCAGCACACATACTACGAGGACAATCCTGAATGGTTCAATGCCGGTTGTATCTGTGGCAGTGCAAATTGTGATTGGACCGAGCACAGACTCGATTGTCAATTCACTTCGTACATGCCGGATGTTAATTGGAAGATTCGGGATGCTTCTGAACAATTCATCGATGACGCATTGTGGTGGCTGGAAACCTACGATCTCGATGGATTACGGATTGATGCGGTCAAACACGTCGAAGACTTGGCGACACGAAACTTGGTTGCTCAAGTGAACGAACGCTTCGAAACAGTTGGAACCGATTATTACCTCAAAGGAGAGACTGCCATGGGGTGGGCAGGTCACTCACTCGTTGACAATCAGGAACAGTACGGGACAATCAACGCATACATGGGTCTAGATGGATTGGATGGTCAGGCAGACTTCGTGTTGTATCATGCCGTTGTTGACAACGTGTTCGTTTCAGGCAATGAGAACTACATGCATCTCGATTATTGGACCAACCGAAGTCAGGATCAATACCTCGATGGCTCGATCATGGTGCCCTATGTAGGTAGTCACGACGTTCCTCGATTGACGAGTCGAGCAGATACTGGTACCAACGATGCGTTCAATCAATGGGCAGAAGATGGTCTTCCAGGACAGCCTGGAGATGCATCTGCGTACAATGCTGCCTTGCAAGCCTATGGATGGCTCTTGACCACACCAGGTGCTCCATTGCTCTATTACGGTGACGAATATGGGGAGTACGGAGGTGCAGACCCTGACAATCGTCACATGTACCGAAACGCAAGTTCGTGGAGTTCGATGGAATCCCAATTGTTTGAGAACATCTCTGAACTTGGTCGATTGCGTTCTGAATCCATCGCCTTACAGCGTGGTGAATACAGTACTCGATTAGCAATGTCGAATCTTCTCGTCTACAACATGACGCACGATGATCAGGTCATCTCTGTTGTACTCAATCGTGGTGCACCAACGACCGTCGACGGGTTTGCGAGCAACGATGTTGTACGCTTTGGTGATGCTCTGATGCAAAATGGGACACTTTCCGTGGGCGCACATTCGGTAACCGTTATCGAACTTGATGCAAATGTGGAAGAAGTTCCTGTTTACGGTTGTACAGACTTAACAGCAACGAACTTCGACGAATCCGCAACCGAGGATGATGGTTCCTGTGAATATCCTCCTGAACCAATTCTTGGTTGTACCGATAGCACAGCGACAAACTTTGATGCTGTGGCAACGGAAAACGATGGCAGTTGCCAGTATGAGACAGAGCCTGTTGATCCATGCGTGGATGTCTTCTGTGATGCCTGCCCTGCGGGATGGGCCACATTACCTGCCGAAGAGGGAGAATGTTGCCCGACTTGCCAGGAACCTATGGATAACAATCAAACAAATACGTCAGACCAAACTGATAATACTACCAATCAAACGAATTCTAATGATGAAACACAATTGCCGGACTCGACCAATGAAACGGATGGAAATCAATCGGCCATTGTCGAAATGAAAACGTGTGAAGGATGTTGTGGGGATGGATACGAGGTTGCGATTGACGAACCTTGTTCTGTGGTCGATTGTGGTCCATGTAAAACAGAAGGGACTTCGGACTCAAAATCTTCGCTGATAACCGTCACAAGCTCCTTGTTGATTGGCGTCATCGTTGTTGCAGCACTTGTCCTTACTTTCACAAGAACAAAGAGCAAAGGAGAAACAAGTGATTTCGATGACATTGATTGGAACGATCAAGAAAACTGATTGTAGAATTCCAGATAATCCTCGATCATACGCTGACCAGTAAATTCTGCAGACGCAGCGATGCTCGCCTTCATCATATTTGACCAGCCTTCGCCTTCTTGTTCCCAGAGTGGGAGAACCTCGTTATGAAGGACGTTGTAGATGTTTTCAGCATCGCGTTCATCGTTACGGTCATCTTCTGCATTTCCAATGGCCCAACCATTCACTCCGTGAATGCATGCCTCTGGCCACCATCCATCGAGAATAGAGCAGTTAGGAACACCGTTCATGGCGGCTTTCATGCCAGATGTTCCAGACGCTTCCATAGGACGAATAGGATTGTTAAGCCAAATGTCAACACCACTGGTCATCATCAATCCAGTGTGCATGTCATAATTTTCGATGAAAGCAACTGGTATTTCGTCAGCGATTTGTTCAGCTGAATCAAAAATATCTCGAATCAGTTGTTTCCCACCTTGGTCTCTCGGGTGAGCCTTCCCAGAAAAGACAAACTGAATTTTTCCTGCACCAATTTGACGCAGTCGTTCCAAATCTTGGAACACAAGATTTGCTCGCTTGTAGGTTGCAAATCTTCGCGCAAATCCAATCGTCAATCGATTCGGTGAAAGTTCAACTCCAGTTGTTGAGAGAACATACTCTCGGAGGTGAGCGCGAGATATCGCTCGTGCTTGCTTGAGTTCTTCTGTTGGTAACGTCTTAGCATTGGCAATCGATGCGGGCTGCGTTCTCCAACCACTTAGATGCTGATCGAAGAACGAAGCCATGACGGGGGACGTCCACGTAATGTGATGAACACCGTTGGTGATAGGCTGAATCACTTGCTCATCGAACATGGTCATAGCAACATCGGCGTTCAACTTCGATACCGCGTTCACCGATGTTGAAAGGGCGACGGCAAGATGTGACATTGAACATCGAGCGCCTTTCTCTGAATCGCCGGCATTACGGACCAATGTCCGTGCATCCTCTGGTAAGATGTCTCCAACAACTTGTTCGACCAAACCCCAATCGAAGCGGTCGTGACCGGCGGGCACTGGAGTGTGCGTCGTGAACAGGCTTCGCTTGGCCAATTCTTCTCTGCTCCATCCGCGATTCAAGAGTTCGAGCATAGCGAATGTACAATGTCCTTCATTCAAATGCAAGCCCTGCATTTCAACATCGAGATGATCGAACAACTGGACGCCACCTACGCCGAGGACGTATTCTTGACGGATGCGCATGTCATCGTCTCCTCCGTAGAGTCTTGATGAGAGGCTCTGATGCTCTGTGGTGTTTGCTTCATGACGTGTGTCGATGAAATATACTGGTACGACGTGCCCGGATTGACCAACGATATCCGCTTTCCAAACGTGAGCTGAGAGCATCTGTCCATCGAGTTTCAGCGAGATGGTCATGTCTGTTTTTATCAAGTGTTTATCAGGATTAAATTCAGGGAACGTTTCGGTCTGAATTCCATTGCTGTCTATGTGTTGCCGAGCATACCCTTGG
>DUJC01000102.1:0-1961 GCA_013330015.1 Candidatus Poseidoniaceae archaeon
TGATCTAATTAAATTGGGGGCACATGTGCTTGAATTGGATATTCAAGATTCTCGAGTCCTCGAGAATTTAAGTGGTCAATTCGATGCAATTGTTCACCTTGCTGCGCAGGTTTCCGTCCCAAAATCGATTCAAGACCCTGAGAGAAATTACTCAATAAACGTAAGCGGTACGGAACATATACTTCAGTATGCACAACAAAATGGCGTGAAACGGTTCATTTTCGCATCCTCATCTGCGGTGTATGGAGATTGTGAAACGATGCCACTAAGCGAAAGTTCAGAAGGTGAATTACAATCCCCATACGCTGAGTCAAAATTAGAAATAGAGCAACAAATCGATGCTTGTTTTCAACAAGGAGCCGAATTTTTGAGCCTTCGGTTCTTTAATGTGTACGGGCCTGAGCAACGATTGGACTCAGACTACGGAGCGGTTGTTCCGATTTTTATCGACCGCACATTACAAGGGATTCAGCCAAGAATCTATGGCTCTGGTAAGCAGTCTCGTGACTTTGTAAACGTTCGAGATGTAGCGCGACTACTGATTGATTTATCCATTGAACAATGGCCTCAACCAAACCATAGCGTGTACAATGTTGGAACTGGACATTCTGTGACCATTCTCGAACTTGCATCTCTTATTCATGAATTATCAGGGTCAAATTTTGCATTTGAGCCGTCCTTTCAACCTGAAAGAGCAGGGGATATCGAACACTCTGTTGCATTAATTGAGGCAATAAAGAGAGATCTCAATTGGAAACCAGTGATTACCCTTGAAGACGGATTAAGAGAACTCATCGAGGTGAGTTCTTCTTGAAACTCATTTGGTGCACAACTCGGCATTTTGGAAAAGATTTGTGTGCTACAACACAAGTTGCAATCATCAATCAATTGCTTTCCTTGGGTCATGAAGTGAGGGTACTAGGTCCAGATGTACCTGGTGAAAGATATGCATGGGAACATGTTGAATTGAACCAGTCTGCAATGAAAGGAAAAAAGGCTTCGAGTCTGGCAAAGAGCATCGCCAAGTATCTCAAGGAAATTAACCTTGAAGAGTACGTCGTTTTCATTGATTGGCCTCTCGTTCGATATGTCTCTCCAATATTTGACAAAAATGGTATTCGTTGGATGTGTATCGATCGATCACCGCCTGCTGATGCGAATTTGTTTGCAAAATTACAGCGCATTGTTTGGAAAAAGGCGTGGAAAATGGTTGCTTCCTCGTTGAATCGGAATGGGAGTTGCATTGGGGGCATGGTCGTGAGTGCTGCACATCAACACCTCATCAGGAATAAATTCTCAATTGCAGATGAAAGATTGTGTATCCTGCACGCAGGAGTGAACAATGAATTGTTCAAACCGAATAACTTCGAGACATTCGGTACTCCACTCAAAATGGTTTACCATGGGAAAATGGATCGAAATCGGGGTATTCTCAAGCTTGTACTTCTTCTTGATGCATTGGAAAACAATGGTATAGAAGCCGAATTATCTCTAATTGGTTCAGGTGATCTGGATACCCATTTATCGAACCTATCGAAATCAAAACCAAGCTTAACCTTCCAAAAGCCAATTCCCCAGTCTGATGTTGGAAATATGTTGCAAAAACATCAAATTGGCTTCTTGCCAATGCCAAATATTCCAGTTTGGACCATTTCAAGTCCGCTCAAACGTAGTGAATACATGAGCAGCGGTCTTCTTGTACTCGGAATCAAACATTCAGGCCATCATTTGCCAACGGTGAACAACAATTTGGGCTCATACAAATTGTTCGACCAACAAACCTTTGTTGATGATTCAGTTGAACAAATTCAAAAGTGGATGAAAGAGGACAACTATGCCGAACTGAGCGCTGAAGCACGACTGTATGCAGAGATACATCTGGATTGGAGTGCGACGACTCAATCACTAGGGAATGTGCTGGAAAGTTTGGAAGAGTAGATAGAGGCAAGGTTTCTATTGAT
>DUJC01000102.1:2340-7430 GCA_013330015.1 Candidatus Poseidoniaceae archaeon
TTTGAATCTGTTCTATTGCGTCCGCCCAGCTCTCCACCGTTTCTTCTTTGGGTTGATGAATGACATCAGGAAGTGAGTGTAGTGCATTTGATGCAAGCACTGGCGTTCCACAAGCCAATGCTTCGAGGGCAACCATGGGTTGTCCTTCGTACGCTGAAGGAAGGAGTAAGAGTGAAGATTCTTGCAGCAGTTTGACCTTCTCATCTTTCGTAACCCAACCATGTGCGACGATGTTTGTTGACCCTTCTGGTCCTTCCTCTCTTCCAGTACAATGGAGCGTCAAATTTGAACCGCGACGTTCGAGTTCATTCATGATTTGAAATGCGAAATCATGACCTTTGATGGGATCGTTTCGACCGAGAAGGAGGATTTGGTTTGGATTGCGTTCAACGGATGCATCGACACAGTGCACCGGATCGATTGGATTTGGAGATACGATGCATTTGCCCAAAAATGGAGTGATGAGTTCCTTCCATCGCTCTGAAAGGCAGACAATCGTCGCTTTGCAATTCTCAAGTCGTTGTTTTAATTTCTTAGCACGGTCTTTCTTTCCAAGCCATGAAACAATGTTTCCGCTATGGATATGGAAGACGATCTTTCCACCGTGTCGATGAGCGTGTTCTGCAAGGCGGAGCTTTCTCAAAAAGGAATAATCAGATGCCGCATGAAGATGGACAATCAACCCGTCATCGCTCTGTTTGCCTAGTTCTTCAAGTCTGTTTTTTGCATGATTGTAGACTTGAAGTTTGGAGAGAAATGAACCGATTGAATGACTTTCAATCGTTTCAACTGTCCAACCATCGGGTGAATTGGATGAAAGCGTTCCAATGACCGTTTGAATGCCGCCTGGACTCGATATCGGTCCTACATGCACCACGGTCGGCATGATTGGATTGAAAGGCTGCGCACACTTGACATCTGTGTAAAAATCCCCGTCTTGAGCATGAAATTGAACGGAGAAGTGAAGAGGGAACCAAGAATCAAATGATTCATGCTGTTCTCACCCGCTTTGTTTGAGATTGGGTTTGCAGCGCTCGCTGGATTGCCGTATGTCAAGCAGGGATTTGACCTCTTCGTGTCGAGGAAGCGAAAGCTTGTGCGTCCTGAACATCGCTTTTCTGGGAGTTTGACCATTCTTCTTCCCATATGGAACGAAGCCAAAGTACTCACACAAAAATTAGACAATTTGATGGAAACATGTCAAGGATTCAATCCTCATCTCGTCATCATCGATTCCGCTTCAACCGATAATTCTGTGTCAATCGTTGAAGCATGGACTGGACGAGATGCATTTGCATCGTACACGTTGCTACAAATGGAACAACGAAAAGGGAAAACTGCTGCAGTCAAGCAAGCACTTGGGCACATCGACCAGACAATTGCAACAGATCTAATCTTGATGACGGATGCCGATGCCTTGTTTGAAGCAGACACTGTATCCAAACTCATGCACTGGTTTTCTGACACGACCATTGGGTGTGTAGGGGCATCGCCAAAACGCCTTGGACAACGTACGGAAGAAGCAGAACATCGAGCCTTGTTCTCAATGGTTCGAATCATGGAATCGAAGGTTGACAGCACACCGTTCCTTGAAGGCTCATGCATGATGTGGAGGCGAGAAACACTTGATGTGGAATCGTTGAACGTTCAATCCAATGCAGATGATGCACAGATTGCAACCAATGTTCGAATCAATGGGTTGAGGGCCATCCAAGATTCAAGTGCACACTTCATTGATCATGCTCCTCATCTAAGAAGAGAGCACGCACGTCAAAAGGTTCGCCGCGCACAAGGGCTGCAGCGTCATTTGCTCAGACAAAGAAAGCACTGGTTCAGCCGAAGGCATGGCAAGTTTGCAGCTACACTACGCCAAGAGGCTGCAATGCATCTCCTCTCACCACTGCTTCTTGTTGGGGCCTTCGTAGCGATGTTAGCTCGTTGGGCGGCCATTGGATTCGCAGAAATCGATTTCACCAATGCAACATTGACAACCATACACGTAGGTTTGTTTGTTACAGAAGCCATCGTATTCGCAGCATGGCTCTCCGTACGGTACAATGTTCGCATACCACTCTTGAATCAACTTGGAGCCATCATTGACGGGAACGTTCAGCTCGTTCGTGCCCTGTGGAAAAGTGCTCTCGGAACGTCGCTTCACATGTGGGATCAACACACGGATGGTCGGAATTGAAAATAAAAAAGGCCCCCCCATGCGCCTGAACGCATGAGGGGGCGGATTCACACAAACTCAGTTTGTGTGGTTACGACACCAGTGTGTTACTTGATGAAACTCAAGCGACGCTGGTAGCGGTCGACTCGTAGATGAGCTTGTTGCTCGCACGGTCGAGAACCTTAACCTGAACGCTGCAGGCAGTGTCACAGATGCTATCTGATCCTTCACTGACTGTGATTTCTTCTCCAAAGGCCCACTTTCCGTCGCCGTTGTCAGAGACTGCACAGCCCGTGTCAGCTGTTTGGTCAGGGTTGGTGCACTCTGTGTAGGAACCACCAGCAGACATCTGTACGATGACAGTTGCCCAGGATAGGTCCTCACCAGCGTCCATAGCGACGTAGACGAGGTCTTCGCCTCCATCGGTTGTTGGTGTTCCTTGTGCGTCACTTACAGTAAAGCCATACATGGAGAAGTCTCCATCAGTGTTGCCTTCTGCGAGCTGGGAAGCCCAGACGTACAGTACACCTGCCAGTACAACAGTGATTGCAACCATAAGGATGGTAGCAATAACCGGGCTGACAGCTTCTTCGTTTCGGTTTTCTTTTTGCATATTTTTGTCCTCCGACGCCCGTACTGGGCGCATTTCACCCACCACAGAGATATTATTTAAACACATCGGGCGAAAACGATGAATTGAAAATGTTATTCGCGATACTGCGACTCTATTTTGAATTAAAAATAAAATTCAAGGCTCGCCCCCGAATGGTACAATTCGTTTGTAGGGGAGGCATGGCTTTCGCTCATTTCTAACAAAATTGGGTGAACAGGGTGAGAGCTTACGGAGAGGGGATGGGATGCACTCAACGAGAACTTCACAGCCCTGTTCGATGTAGGGTATGCACTTCGCCTTTATATGCGTTATCTGTGATTCAATTTTTGAACAGAACAGGCCTTTCATTCGACGGTGAGAATTTCTGGGCCACCATCAGTGACCAGAACCGTGTGCTCGAACTGGCAAATGTTCCCACCATCCTTGCAAGCAAGAACGTGATAGGTCTCAAGGAATCGGATGCTGATCAATTTCTTGACAAGGGCCTTCCACTTACTTTGACGCGATGCTTCGTCTGCATCGGGGAACGGTTTCTCTAGCATTGGATAGGCCCAACGCTCCGCAAATGGGAGTGTAGAATAACGCTCCTCGAGGTTGCGAGCCATTTGTGCTCCGAGAGGCTTCAGCTGTCCTTTTGCACGAGCCTTTCTCGACGTTGTCATTCCAGTAATTCGATAGATGTTGGACGAATTGGGATTACCTAGGTTCTTGATCATGCCAGAAGATCCAGTTGTATTGAATGGCTCGATAGCATAGATGCCTCCCTCTTCAACAACGCCCTTGAACCCTTGATTGTCTGGGCCGCAGGCGTAGGACGGAACTGAGACACCAGCATGAAGTTCCCACGGCTTGAGTTGGTGACCACAGAGGTTACGAATGGGTTGGAAACCGGCATCAAGAGAAGGTTGAGCAGCCGCTTGTCCAACTTTGTACCATGGCGTTCCCGGATGCAGCATTTCAATCGCTGCATCACGTGCCTCTTTGGCGGCTTTGATTTGTTCAGTGTGTTCGTTACCGTTACCGATCTCAAACGTAAGTGCATTGTCTGCAATGTGGCCTTTGATATGGACGCCAAAGTCAATCTTGACACAATCGCCCTTCTGCAGAACCATCTCTCCATCCCAACCCTCGACCTGATTAACAGCATGGTCGGTTGTGAAATGAGCAGCAAGGTCGTTGACAGCAATTGTACCTGGAAACGCGGGTTTTCCACCGTGTCTGTGAATGTACCTCTCAGCCGATTCAATGACTTCGTGGAAGGTCTTTCCCGGCGTCAACTCAAGCTTCATTGCCTCGAGTGTTCGACGAGCAACGTGACCTGCATCCTTCCAATATTTCAGTGTCGATTCTTCCACCAAGTGACCACGTCACGCGAAGGTACAACGCCTTCTCTGATAATAGTTACCAATGGCTCAACGGAATCAAAGTCGATTTTGACGAAGGTGCTTCCCGGGCCTGTTTCACGATTTCCTGCAACCACAGCAACATCAGGGAGGCCCAATTCAGACGCAGCTTCAGCCACTGTGTTCGCTGGTTCTTCACCTGCTTCGTTCGCACTCGTTGCTGTCACAGGCCCAACAGCTAAAGCAAGAGCGCGAGCTGATGGATGATCAAAAACACGGATGGCAATGGATTGACCACCAAGCCGAGGATCAAGAGGTTGATGAGCAGGATAGATGACAGATAGACCTCCACGAGGAAAGTCATCAACAAATTCGACAATGCGAGTATCGATGTCAACCATATGTGCTACTTGGTCAAGAGAAGCTACACCGATTGACACTGGTTTGTCGGACGACCGAGATTTGAGTTCAAACAGTGCATCAAGTCCTTCCTTGGTCGGAAGACATCCTAAGCCAGGAAGCGTTGACGTTGGATACGCAATGACGCCCCCGTTGTTGATGTATGCGACCTGCTCATCGGTGATGATTGTCATATCATCACGCACGAGTCCAAATGGACATATGTTTGGTTGCTATCGCTTCTGCAAGTTCCTTATCTGCTGTTTTCACAAGCAGTTTTCCGCTTGGATACAACGTCAAATCCGCCTCACCCGTAAACGTCCATACCATTCTTGATTGAACACCGGCTTCAAAGCCACTTTCGATAATTTTTGCACCGACGTGTTCCAAATCAATGGATGTTACGCCATCTGGAACGATTTGCCATGAGGACTGATTGCCGCACAGCTCCATTGCAAATCCATCACTCATGCAACAACCTCAGATTTCTCGCTTTTTGGGTGGGCCCGAAGGTCCAGTTGGCGGGCCGGAAGGTGGGCCCGATGGAGGGCCGCTGGGAGGGCCG
>DUJC01000066.1:0-360 GCA_013330015.1 Candidatus Poseidoniaceae archaeon
ATACGAGCCGTAGACAAAAGTTCGTCCATAACGAGGATCTTCGGTGTCCTCACCTGGCCATTGTTGAACGGTCATGTCGTGAATGTAAATCCAGCCACCACGGGTAGTTTCCCAAGCGACTTCGTATTCTCCGACCTTGATGATGGTGTGACCAACACCCGATGCGGGAATGCCTGGAAGGGTTCGAGAAGCGCTGCCTTGGAGGTTAAGGTGAGCGATGGTGACGCCACCGCATGCTTCACCCAATGCAGAGTCGCATTGCTCGTAATCAGGGTTGGCAACGAAAATGTACCACTCCCCATCGATCATGTGTGGGTAGAGGTTGTGTGGACCACTTGGGTGATCGACATCGTACCATGA
>DUJC01000066.1:703-854 GCA_013330015.1 Candidatus Poseidoniaceae archaeon
TTGTTTTGTCTGTCACATCAATAAGAACGACTGAGACTTGAGAAGGATCGCCCCACTCGCCGACGTTTGGATCGGCATAGCCGGAATCGACAAGTTGGTTCTGGAGAATGACGTATTCGTTTCCGTTGTATTCCAAATACTTCACATCGAG
>DUJC01000066.1:1188-4070 GCA_013330015.1 Candidatus Poseidoniaceae archaeon
ACTTGTGTGTTTGGATCGTTGTAGACTCCAACAACTTGAGGGTCCGAGGCGTTGGTAACATCAACGATGTGCATGTCGTTCCAACCTGCTTGGTAGGTGTACACGTTACCGTCGGGAGAACGAGCAACGGAAACTTCAGCGTTTCCTGGTGATGTCAACGGGTTGAATGCAAGTTGTTCGATGTTATCGGTACCCGCTTGGTGCTGACTGGCGTTTGAGTGATCATGTCCATCGCCTTGGAACAATGGATCACCTGCAGCAAATGTGATGCTTGGTTCGCTTGTTTCCGCTTCCTCACCAACGCCGACGAGCAGGACGGTAATTGAAGATGCAAAGAGAATACCAAAGATGGCTAGGGCAACCACTCGCGTGTCCATATCAACGCGACAGATACCTTGCGTATTGTATTTATTCTCAGTGCACTTGGCTGAACCATGCGTTCCCTTGTGGTTGCGATGGCCATGTTGCTTCTCGCAGCACCCGTAGCAGCCCACGAGTTGGTCATTTACACCGTGATTGTCAACGATGAGGGGCCACAACCTGCAGATGTACCTGCAAGCGCACTCAAAACTGGCGATTCGGTCTGGTTTTGGATGAAAGATTCGACAGACAACATGTCAATGGTTATCGAGTTGAGTAAAGATGGTGCGAGTGCACGATCTCCAACGCTCGTCTACGAATGTGCCCTCGATGAGAACGGAAGTCTTGTTGATGACAACTGCAAGAATCGATTTGAATTCACATTTGCAGGTAATCAGTCCGTTGGTTTGTGGAACGTATCGTACATGAAATCCATCAACGGAACGCTCACAGAAACGCTCTATGGTAGCGTAACGATCAATGAAGACGTTCACCTCGATGCAAACCATACACACGACAATACCACGCAGCAAGGAGTTGAAACCCAGAGCACTGGTGGCATCGACTCGATGGTTCAAACCGCTGCAATTGTGGTTGCAATCGTATCTGCACTCGGTGTTGTAGTCATTTTGATGCAACCCGAAAAGAAGACCTTGGTCGAAGAAGAATAGGTCCAATTTTGAGCCTTTATGTACTGTCAAAAACAGTATATTTATGGACAAAAATCCTTCAGAAAACGATAAACTGAAAGCCATTCGTGAGCAAAAAGAACAACCACTCCTTAGTGCCTTCCAAGGCTCAAAAATGTGGTTTCATGAGAAGTACCTTCTCTTCGAAACAACCGTCAACATCGAGACCGATGCATGGGGCGCTCGCATCACACTCAATAGCATCGCTCACCCGACGTTCACCATCTCAGGGCGTTGGGATATGATTCACTTTGGCCCAGATTACATCGGATGTTCCATGGTTGGCTGGTCGCTCTATTCTGAGTGTCCTTATCCTGAATGGTTTGAGCAATGAATTGTCTCATGCTCGAATGCGACGATTCAAAGGTAAACGGCTTTTCGAGAGGTTGTGGCTTGGGTACGTCTACGACGATTTCTGAAGCATCTCGAAAAGCGAGGTGAGGTGCTGCGCATCAACCGTCCGGTTGATGTTGCCTATGAAGCGGGGGCCATTGCTGACCTTCTGGTCAAGAACGATGGTCCTGCGGTCGTCTTCGAACAACCCCGTCTGGCAGATGGTTCAATTTCACCCATGCCACTGGTCATGAACCTGTTTGGAAGCCATCAGCGAACACTGGACGCACTCGGAGCTTCGCATGAAACCGAAGTTGGCGACCGCATGACAGCGATGATGAAGCCAGACATTGGTACATTCGTCAAAATGCCATGGAAGGCGCTCCCTCTTGCTCGTGATGCTTTTGCTATGCCACCACGAAACAAACGGTTTGCCGCCCCTTGTCAACAAGTTCGCATGAAAGATCCGGATTTGACCAAACTCCCGATTCCAAAGACGTGGCCAATGGACGGTGGCCATTTCGTGACCTTGCCTTTGGTTGTCACCAAAGACCCAAAGACAGGAGATCACAATCTCGGTATGTACCGAGCCCAAGTCTTCGATGAGAAGAACATCGGGTTGCACTGGCAAATTCACAAGCATGCCGCAGACCATGCTGCTGCGAGCGGAGAGAAAATGCCTGTTGCCATCTGCATCGGTGGACCTCCAGAACTCATCTTCTCTGCAATTGCTCCGCTCCCTGACAATTTGAGCGAATACCAATTTGCTGGAATTCTTGGCCGACGCTCGTTGCGTATCACGAAGGCTGTTAGCCAAGATCTGATGGTGCCTGCAGAGGCAGACATCGTCATTGAAGGCTACTGCATTCCAGGTGAAACACGCACTGAAGGGCCATTTGGTGACCACTTTGGATTCTACTCCCTCACTGGACAATATCCTGTCCTTCACGTCACAGCCATTACACATCGCAAGGATGCCATGCTTCCTGCGACCATTGTTGGTCTTCCACCAATGGAAGACGGATATCTTGGCGAAGCGATAGGACGACAGTTCTCTCCAGTTCTTCGATTCCAACATCGAGACGTCATCGGAGTCCACCTCCCACTTGAAACAGGATTCCACAACCTTGCCATCGTTTCATCAAAGCAACGCTACCCCCGACAAGGGCGGAAGACAGCCCTCGGGTTGTTTGGAGCTGGCCAAATGATGTTCCTTAAGAGCATGATTGTGGTTGACCAAGACCAAGATCCGAAAGATTTGGAAGCACTCCTTGATGCCATGAACAACAACGTCCACATTGCAACAGACGTCATCGTCCTAGACGGTATGGTCGCCGATTCGCTTGAAGCTGCAAGCCCGTTTGAGAATGTCCACTCAAAACTTCTCATTGATGCAACAACACTTGCTGCAGCCGATCCTCGATCCTCCAACGAGCCTTTGGAAGGTTCGTTCAAGCAAGAAGTACCTGCTTGGAGACAGGGGCTCGAACCTGCACCATC
>DUJC01000093.1 GCA_013330015.1 Candidatus Poseidoniaceae archaeon
GACCTTTCACGTCTGTGAAATATCATATACTTGGTTAAAGTTGCTTGGACATGCATGGTAATACAATCGATTTTGGTTTTCCTTCACTGAGTGAAGATCCATTTTCCTCCAGTCCGTTGGAGAAGGATGAATTCGATTTGTTGGTTGGCCGCCATGCGTTGTTCGATGAGCTTGAACGAAAAATTACCTTCAAATCGGCGAACCGTATTCTTCTCGTGGGAGAATTTGGTTCTGGAAAAACATCGTTCATGCAGTGCTTGAGTTCGAGAACGAACCTTCATCTGAAGATTGATCGGATTGCATTCTCTGAGCCCGGTGTCGAGTTACTCAAAGACATGTATGCACAACTGATTGATGGGTCGCCGCCCCATGATTATTCTAAATTGATTCGTGAGTTGCGTCGTATGCTTCATGATTCGCGTCAAATGCTCCCTCTCATCACCATTGATGCAGATATGGCGGATTTTTCCTCTCTCGAAGCATGCCTACGCTCATCGCTTCACTTTTTTGAGAGCCTTCCTGCATTGATCATTATCGCTATCAATCCTCAACAACAATCCCTCATTTCAGAACAATTGCTCCAGCGTTTTGAATTACGAACGATGCCTGAGTTGGGGCATGATGGCATCAAAGCCATGGTCGAGAGGCGAATTGCAAAAGTGGCTACGCAACCTTATCAAATGTCATCGGAAGATGCAAACCGACTCCTCAAATTAAGTCAGAGCGGCCACCCAGGTGCTTTGATCCGAGTTCTTCGGAACGTTGTTTCAGGAACGCACAGTGCCTCGAGCAGTCGTTTGTCTCAGCCTATGTATGAACCTCCGCTGGTCGAATCGACCGAAGAAGTCGTACCTGAGCCTGAATTTGTTGAGGACCTTCCATCTTCAATGGATGTGGATGAACCATTGGGTGATAAAATGGTGGAAGAAGAATGGGAACAAACACCAGGGATGACAGAAGCAAGCGGCTTTGACCTCGATTTCCAGATTCTTGACGAACCCCTAGAATTACCTGAGGAGGAGTCAGAAGTTGACCCAACCGAGGATTCAGAGGTACAAGGAGAGGGCATAGAGGACTCCTATGTCACAGAACGTAACCTTCCCTTTGTAGGTGCTTTTGGAGGATTACGCAATCGAAACATCGTCGCAATTGAAGACAAAAGCCCCGTTCCGGAAGGTCAATTCAGGGAAACAGACGAAGGAACTGCCTTTTGGTCTGCGGAAGAATTCCAACCTGTGTTCAATGAAGATGAAGGCGAAGAAGTTGAGGCGATTGAAACTGAAGAAATCCAGACAGTCTACGACGAACCATTGGATTCTGGCTACTCAGAGGAAGTTGGCATATCCGAACCAAGTCAACTCGATATGAATGCCATCGAAACCTTCACACGACTCCTGGCTCAAGTATTGCAACCTTCTGGAACGGGTTTGCATGGAGATCAACAACTTATCGAGCAACTCCGTGCGTTATCGAGGCCACGCTTGACCGAAAAGGAAGAGCATGTTCTCAGTATTGCAGTTCTCAGCTCTCTCACAGCATCTGAATCAATCGTCGTGGCTGAAGCAAAAGGTAGGACGATTTCTCCATCTGATCCTGCATTGCTTGAACGTCTTTCCATCAAACGGGCCCGTCTTTCCCAAATCTGCAATCGACTGCACAAGGCTGGAATACTGCATGCTCGAATGGTTGGGCGTTCGCGGATGTTTGGCTTGACGAGGAGTGCTTTAGCACAATTGATTGCTTGGGGTATTGTCGGAGGTGACGAATAATGACATGGTCGGTAAGTTGGTCTTGGCAAGCACCATCAAGAGTGAGTGCAATTGAATCTGTCAATGGACATCTCTGTGTGGCGTACGGACTCGAATTGGTTCTGTTCAATGAATCCAATCAGATCCAATGGGAACGAAGTATGCCGTTCAAGGTTCATGCTATTTGCAATGCAGATGGCAGGATTGGTGTCTTGGCTGCACACGCGTTCTATCTTCTCAACACGGTCGATGGATCGATGGTTCATGAGGGTCGTTCATGTCCCGGAGGTTTCTTGCAACTTCTCAACCGTCCTGGTGGGGGCTGGGTCATATCCGGACGAGATGGCAATCTACACTTGTTTGATGCAAACGGTGTTGGCATACGACGTATGCACTCTGGTGTTGTTCGACGGCTCATCGGATGGCTTGACCGTGAACATCTCCTCTGGCAAGATGCAAATGGAGTCGTGTATTGTGGCCAAATCGCTCAACAAGACAAACGTCGAGTGGTCGATACGACTGTATGGAGCTGGGTTTCTCCTCTCAACGAAGGCCATATGCTGCTCCAATCCGCAGATGGACAGTTGTGGGACGGAATCCCACACCCGTATGGTTGGGATGCGATAGAGCGCATCGAGATTGAATCGCTTGAGCCACTCGTTGCGACGCGTGCTGGTGATGGATGGTGGGTCCTTGGTATCGAAGGACACCTTGATCATATGAGCACAGAAACTGGTGATACAAGGATTGGAGAGG
The DNA here is from genome assembly GCA_013330015.1 of Candidatus Poseidoniaceae archaeon. Lineage (GTDB taxonomy): Archaea > Thermoplasmatota > Poseidoniia > Poseidoniales > Poseidoniaceae > MGIIa-L2 > MGIIa-L2 sp8574u. The sequence continues at coordinate 2,505 of DUJC01000093.1, forward strand.
GTATGAATCTCGGTGATATGTTGATCAACCTTGGACGTGATTCGATGGTAACGTGTCGTCGAGATGGTCTAGTTCGACGTTGGGTAGCTCCTCATCTTGCAGAGGAACAACGACGCCATCGACAAAAAGAAGCAGCAGATGCGAAACTCGCTCGTTCATGGGAAGAACGTCGACAATTGTTCCAGAGAGCGCTTACAGCGGAAGATGAGGGACGTTTATCGCGTGCCATAGAACTCTACGAAGCACTGGGTAGGAAAGAGGACGTACAGCGACTTCTGAAACGACAAAAGGGCGGTGATTCGTCTGAATCCTGATGAAACACTGACCATCGAGCGCGTGAAGCATTACTTGTCAATTACAGAAAAAGCTCGTGCGAAAGCCACGCCTATGGCATCAACACCTGATGAAGAAGCGATGCTCAGTACCTTGCTTTCGATGGCAGACGATTATGCCAATGATGCACAGTATTTCCTAGAACAAGGCGATCTTATTCGTGCATTTGGCGCAATCAATTACGCTCATGCTTGGATTGATGCAGGCGTCAAACTCCGTCTCCTCGACGGACATGGAGACGACGTATTGTTCACGCTGCCGTGAACTCTCGGTTGTGTTGTGGCTCAACTTTCGAAACCAAATCCCCAATGACTTCTACATCACTAAGGATTTCCTTTGCTCGCTTTCTTGCTAGATTAACGAAGGGTTGAATCGATTGTTCGAGGTTGTTTCGAAGTCGATAGATGTGGGCTGGACGGCCCCTCGATGCCTCTGTTTTTGGAGAAAAATGAACCAGATTCATGTCACGAAGTTCCGCTATGGCCATGCTGACATCAGGTTGTCGAATGTTGCAGTGAAGTTGAAGATTTTTCGAGGTTGAAGCCCCATGATGGTGGAGACAGAGAAGCACACTCGCAGTGTTCTCGTTTGCGCCAAGTTGGATGAGTTTGTTTCGAAGGACTCGCTGTTCTTTGCTCATGT
>DUJC01000140.1 GCA_013330015.1 Candidatus Poseidoniaceae archaeon
CACGAACTGATGTGGAGAAACGGTAGCATGGAGGCTCGAGGTATGATCATGCACAACGGCGTATACGGTTCGTTTGGAATCGATGGTGATACGGAAGATAGTCACACGCTGTGTGAGGGCTATGTTCAGGGTTATGTGAACGGTCCAGCCGCGTACTTGAGTGGAGGGATGGTCGATTATGCAGGCAACACGTATTGGACAGAACGGTCGTTCCTCGACCGTGTGCTTCAGAATTACAATGGATCCGTCTATCTGATTCAAGGCATGCAAGATTGGAACGTCGACCCCCACATGTCGTTCCCAGTCCACCAGCAAGTCGCTGATGCTGGCATAGAAATCAAGACACTTGCAGGGCAATGGGCACACGATTATCCTGACCGGGTGGAAGGACATTCTTCGCAAGGTTCAGGACGTGGAGCAGAAGCTTATCCGTACACACTTCGCTGGGATTGGGCTGACGAAATGCTGTACTGGTTTGATTGGTACCTCAAAGGCGAAGGCCGAGCGCCAACACTTGGTGTCGAAATGCAAGACAATCGAGGCGGATGGCGATTTGAACAGACCTATCCTCCAATGGATGTTGAAAACCTCGTTCTAACAGCAAGCGACCTTGCACCAACAGGCTCAACGGTCTCAGCAACTAGTTCAGTCACGTTGAGTTTCGGACCATTTGACAAAGAAACTCGAATCATAGGAATGCCAACTTTCCACATTGACGCAACTCCGGGATTAACTGGAGGCCATCTTTTCGTTGAAATGACGGATGGAACGGGAATGCATCTTGGCCATGCAGTCATGGATCTTCGCTACCATGCTGGTGGAAGAGATGGTCAGGAAGTACTTGTTCCGTTTTCATCCGTCACGGCCATGATGGAATTCATGCCGATGGATGTTGTTCTCCAAAAGGGGGAAGGTATTATTCTCCAAGTCACTCAGACTGGCGAGGACTACGTACCCTCACCAGCTGCTTCCGGAGCGGTGACAATTGACTGGTCTCAGAGCACACTCACGTTGCCACTGATTGAGCGAAGTTGTGACGATCTTTTCCAAGCACCAATGCTCGATTACTCCTCTGATGGCGGACGCCAATGCTAGGCTCAAAACAACGACAAAATGTCGCTGAATACGTTCTTTGCATCACCTGATGATCGTTCAACCAATCGACGCACAATCAATTCAGGTGTTGAACGTGCAAGGCAATTTCGTTTTGGCGTACGATCGACAATCAATTCGAGATGTTCATCAAGACCGTTGGCCTCAATTCCATCGATGCGTAAATCATCGCTTCCGTATGCATCAAGGATGGCAGGAGCGAGGTGTGTGACCAACACCATGCTCGAATCGGATTGCTGTTGTGCGGCTCGCAACATACCTGCGATGATACGCGCACCTGCACCTGGTTCGGTGATGGCTTCAAGTTCATCTGCAAGGATGAGTTTTGGTTGGTCGTTGCTGACAACATTGGCAAGGTCGACCAACGTTGTCTCAAGCGCACCAGCACTCTGTGTTCCGCTTGATTTTGCGAGGACGTGAAGGGCTTCAACACGGCCAACAAACGCATGCTTTGCTGGAACTGGGAGGCCCATATGCGCAAGAATCGTGACATGGGCAACCAATTCCAGAAGCGTTGTTTTACCACCACTGTTTGCTCCGGTAAGAAGAGCAATAGGTTGTTGATCTCCTTTCGGTGCCGCTCGACCTAGACCGTAATTCACCGGTTGGACATCACCATCTATGAAGAGGTGACGGCCGTCTTCGAACCAGATGCCATGATGAACCAATTCTGGAAGTTCTGCGTTGTGATGCATAGCCCAAGAAGCAATGCTGTACCACATGTCATGCTCGACGAGTCTTTGAATTGCGTTCTCACACAATGGTTTGAGGTCGGCAAGTTTCGTGGCAAGACGGAGCAAATGATCGTTTCTGCTGTCGTTGATTCGACGCTCAAGTTCATCGTTGATTTTGTCAAGAACGGAACGATTGAGTTTAACAGGCCAATTTGAGGCGTAGAGATCGAATGGTGCTTGAAGTCCACTCGCTTCGAGATACACTGAAAGTTCACTTCGGCCTTGTTCGAGGATATCCGTGATGACGTCTTCGGTTGCCGAAGCAAGTTTTCGTTGAAAGGTCGCAGCATCGGCCAACGCTGCAAGCATATCGGAGCCAGTCAGGTCCAGTGATGCTGTCTCCATTTCAGAAGAGATTCGTTGGTTGAGGTCTTCTTCCATTCGTTTCGCCATGTTCCAGAGTCCATCACGGATTTCTTCCATCGCTTCGACGTCACCGGAATCGCTCATCATCGCGAAGACGCTGGCCAACTGTTCAAGCCCGTCCGTTTCTGAAAAGATGGCTTTGAGTGTTGGGTGAATGTCTCCATTGCCTTCGTTCTTCCACTGCATCAAGTCGAGAAGCACCTTCAGGGTCTTTCGATTGTTTGTGAACCAATCGAGGGTGAACTCGGGAACCATGACGTCTGCTCGTCCTGATTCTGGAAGGACCAACCATCCGGGAGGCAATTCTTCAGGACCATGACGCCCAACCCAGGTCACGGATTTGAAGACGGTGTAGTCCTTCCACGTCTCTTGAGCACTCGGTGTCAGGATACGAACATAGGAAGCCCACTCTGGGTGTTCCTGTTGGCTGACAATGACCCGTTCGTAGCGTTGGTTTGGACGTCGAGTGTAACTTAGATCTTTGAACAGGGAACGAAGATGAGCAAACGCTTCTGGGGTTTCGATGGCAAAATCCAACATCGACTGACATCGAACACGTCGCTCCTGAAGTTGATGAAGTGGCATCAACATCTGCATTCTCGATGAACTGGCGGTATTGGATGAAAATTTCTGAAGCGAAGCAATGAG